>DATKFF010000209.1:0-4324 GCA_035511595.1 Solirubrobacteraceae bacterium
CAGCCGGAGCTGGCCGACGCGCTCGAGCGGCTCGGCAGCGAGGGGCCCTCGCCGTTCTATTCGGGCGATCTCGGGGCCGCGATCGCAGACTGGGTCGGCTCCCGCGGTGGGATGCTGACGGCCGAGGACCTCGGTGCCTACGAGGTGATCGACCGCCGGCCGGTGCAGGTCGGCTATCGCGGCAGGGATGTGCTGACCAACCCGCCGCCGTCCGCCGGCGGGATCCTGATGGCGCGCTCACTGGCGTGGCTCGACGCCGAGCCCGCGCCGCCGGGGATCGAGCAGATCGTCGGAGTGATGGAGCGCACGCAGAAGGAGCGCACGCCGGAGTTTCTCGCCGGGCTCGATGACGCGGGGTTCGTCGAGCGGTTCCTCAACGCCCAGGGCCGCGCGGAGGGGCCGCTCGGCTCGACCACCCACATCGCCGTGCTCGATCGCGACGGCTGGGCCTGCTCGGTGACCTGCTCAAACGGATCCTGCTCGGGGGTGATTGTCCCCGGTACCGGGGTCCACCTGAACAACATGCTCGGCGAGCAGGACCTCAACCCGCTCGGGTTTCACCGCCACCCTCCGGGCCGCAGGTTGCCGAGCATGATGGCCCCGACGGCGGTCCTCCGAAACGGGGTCGCCGAGCTGGTGCTCGGGAGCGCCGGGTCGAACCGGATCCGCTCTGCGATCCTCCAGACGATCGTTCGCGTGATCGACTTCGAGCAGCGCGCTGGGGACGCGGTCCAGGCGCCACGAGTGCACTTCGAGGACGGCGTTGTCTACGCCGAGCCCGGGATCGACACTGCCCCGGTCGAGCGCGGAGGCCGCGCGATCGCCCGCTTCCGCGATCGCAACCTGTTCTTCGGTGGCGTCCAGGCAGTCGAGCGTGATCGCGACGGCCGCTTCTGGGGCGGGGGCGACCCGAGACGGGGCGGCGCGGCGATTACCGTAGCCGGATGAAGTGGACGCTAGCCGTGATCGCACTCGCCGGGCTACTCGCGGGGTGCGGGTTCAACGTCCAGTCGGCCGATCTGTTCCTGCTGACCCGTACGGGGCACAGCGGGCAGCTCACGTTGCTCGTCAACGACGGCGGCACGATCCGCTGCAACGGACGGCACGCGCGTCCGATTTCTGACCCGCTGCTGCTCGAGGCCCGCGACCTGGCGGGCATGCTCGACGGCGACGCAAAGGCGGGGCTCAGGATCGCAGCGCCCGGCAACAGCGTTTACCGCTACCGGATCAGCTTGCAGGGCGGCACGATCGCGTTTCCGGACACCGCCGCGGCCAGCGGCAAGTTCCCGGCGCTCGCCCAGGCAGAGCTATTCACCGTGCAGGCTGCGCAGCAGGCCTGCGGCCTCAGCGGATGAGAGTTCGCTGCGACTTAGGCCCGCGTTAGCCCAGAAACGCTAGGGTGCCGCCCCGTGCTAACGATCGCCAGCAGCTTGGTCACCACTTTCCAGGCGATCGTCCTCGGAGTTCTGCAGGGCGTCTCCGAGCTTTTCCCGGTCTCCAGCCTCGGTCACACGGTGCTGTTCCCGCACCTGTTCGGCTGGACGAACATCGTCAGGTGGCAGTCCCAGCCGGAGTCGCCGTGGCTGGCGTTCATCGTGATGCTCCACGTCGGCAGCGCGGTCGGGCTGCTGATCTACTTCTGGCGCACCTGGGTGCAGCTCGTGAAGGCGTTCTTCGTTTCGCTGTGGCGGATGCTCCGGCTCCGCAGGTGGGACGTCGAGGGCCCGACCGAGCGGCTGGCGTGGCTGATCGTGGTCGCCTCGATCCCCGTTGGGATCCTCGGAGTCGCGCTCGAGCACACCGCGCGCGTCGCCACGGCCAAACCTGAGGTGGCCGCCATCTTCCTCGTGGTCAATGGGTTCATCCTGCTGGGCGCCGAGCGGCTGCGTAAGCGTTCGGAGGTGCGCGCGCTCGCCCGCCGGGAGGGCATGAAGGCCGACGGCGGTCGCAAGCTCGACACGCTCGAGTACCGCGAGGCGGCCGTGATCGGGGGTTCCCAGTCGGCCGCGTTGATCGCCGGGATCAGCCGCGACGGCATCGTGATGGCGGCGGGTCTGGCGCGCGGGATGGACAACGAGGACGCGGCGCGCTTCGGGTTCCTGCTGGCGACGCCGATCATCCTCGCCGCCGGCGTCTACAAGCTTCCCGACCTCACCGGGCCTCTCGGTAACGGGCTCCGTGGTGCGGCGGTGATCGCCGCCGTCGCAGCCGCGATCACCGCTGTCTTCACGGTCCACTTCCTGTTGCGCTACTTCAAGCGCGGGAACCTGAATCCGTTCGGGATCTACTGCGTGGTGTTCGGGGCGGCGATGATCGCCTACAACGCGTAGGCGCTCAGGCGCCGAACCGGACCTTGCCGTTGGAGCGCGCGCGCTCCTGCGCCCGGTCGATCAGATCGAGGCGCTTGGTAGCGGCCTGGAACAGCCGCGTGACCAGCCGCAGGCGCGCGTTCTCGGAGCGCAGGTCGAGCAGGCCCTGCTTGGCGTCGGGGCCGAAATCGACGGTTGCGGCCATCCCGTACGCGTCCATCTCGGCGAGCTCGCTGACGTCGGGCTCGTTGTCGGTGGCGCGGCGCACGAGCTCGGCGTAGGCCTCGTGGGCGGCGCTCTCAAGCTCGGGATCGATCGTCTCCTCACGGTCGTGGAGGAACTCGACGACCCCGGCCGGATACGCCAGCTCGCCCTGTCGCTCGACCACCCGGAACGGCCGAGTGCCGCGCGTCAGCAGATTCATCCTGCCGTCCTCCATCCGCTCGAGCACCCGCTCGATCGCGCATGCACAGCCGACCTCCCGCAGCCCGTCGTCCGACAGCCAGACGATCCCGAACTCGCTGTCGTCACGCATGCACTCGTTCATCATCGTCTTGAAGCGCTCCTCGAAGATGTGCAGCGGGATCAGCTCGCCGGGGAGCGCGACGATTCCCAGGGGGAAGAGCGGAAAGTTGCGAGAGAGCCGTTCGGGCATCGCCGAAGCAGTCTATGACCGGCGCCCCGGCGGCTCGCCGGAGACGCCGGCTACCGCGGCTTGCGGGCCGCGAGCAGCAGGTTGTAGAAGACCGCGGGCGGGAGCAGCGGCTCAAGTACGCGTTCGTCGACGCGCTGCAGCGCCAGGTAGCCGTGAAACGCGTACTGGCGCCAGAGCATCGGCACCTGGGCGGGGTCGGCACTCGCCTCGAGCGCGCGGTTGAACCAACCGAACCAGTTCGCGACGAGCTCCTCCCCGCGAACCTTCACGTCCGTGAAGCGGGCGCGCTTCGCCAGCCCGATCAGGTCTCCGGGCGCGAACGCGTGGATGTCGACCAGCCGCTCGAGTTCGTGGTCGTGGGCGTCGTGCCCATGAGCGTCCTCTGGAGCGGCGGCCGCGCGCAGCAGCGCGCGCCAGATCGGCGCGAGCGCGTTCGCCCCGCGCTTCGGGACGGATGCCAGCCGGTCACCGGTTCGCGACGGCTCGCCCGCGAACACGATCATCCCTCCGGGCGCCAGCACCCGGTGGAACTCGTCGAAGGCCGCGTGGAGGTCGGGGAGGTGGTGAAGGACCGCATGCCCGAGCACCAGGTCGAAGCTCGCGTCGGCGAACGGCAGCGACTCGGCCTCCGCCCGCGCCGTCCTGACCGTGAGCCCGAGTCGCCCCGCGTTGTCGGCCAGCGTCTCCAACATCCCCGGTGAGATGTCGGTGCAGGTCGCCTGCGCGACGACGCCCGCCCGGAGCAGGTTCAGCGTGAAGTACCCGGTGCCGGCGCCGATCTCAAGCGAGCGTCCGAAGCCCTGATCGACCTGCGAGCCGAGCAGCTTGCGGAGCTTCCCCAGCACCTGCGTCCGCCCGACCTCGCCGAAGTCGATTCCCCACTTCGAGTCGTAACTGGCGGCCGCCACGTCGTGGTAGCGGGTGTTGACGTCCCTGATCTCGTCCGCTTTCCGAACTGCCTCCATGGCGCGGGCCAGATTACCCTCTCGCCCTCGTCATGAACGCTTACGTCCAGCAGAACCAGCCCCCCGGCGTGCCGCCGCTCGAGCTGACGGGGGAGCGCACGCTGCCCGACGTCCCGGCGGAGAACTACTGGTTTCAGCGTCACCTGGCGGTGTACGAGTGGATCGGTGCCCGCGTCGCCGGGCTGCGGGTGCTGGACATGGCCTGCGGCGAGGGCTATGGCTCGGAGGTGCTGTCGCGGTCGGCCGCGAGCGTGCTCGGCGTCGACGCCAACCCGGAGGCGTACGAGCACGCGCGGCTTCGCTACCAGCGCCAGAACCTCTCGTTTGAGCGCGGGATCGTGGAGAACCACGGCGCGCCGTCGTCGTTCGACGCGGTCGTGTTCCTACAGACGATC
>DATKFF010000210.1:0-4503 GCA_035511595.1 Solirubrobacteraceae bacterium
TGAGCGCCTCTGACAGATCCAGCGCGGTCGTGATCTCGAGCACGAAGATGGAGTCGTCCTCGTTTGCCGTGCGGACCCGGCCCGTCGGTGTGAGCGCCCACGTCGGGCCGCGCCAGCGCCTCCACCCACGCGCCGCGTAGAACGCTGCCCCGTCGTCCGTGGCGCCGAGCGCGCCCAGCTCGTACGCGCCCCGGATCACCCGCTCGATCGCGGCCATCATCATCCCGCCGATTCCGAGCCGACGACGGTCCGCGCGGACTGCGACGCCCTCGACGTAGCCCGTGCGCAGCGGACGCTCGCCGTAGATGAGCCGGCGCTCCACGACCGACGCGTGCCCCACGAGCCGGCCTTCCTCCCGAGCGAGCGCATGCACTCCTCCGAGGCAGTGCTCCCAATCTTCGTCGGACATGTCTGCGACGAAGACCTCGAACAGCATCGCCCGGGCGGCCTCGAGCGTCGTGGGCTCGAGATCCGCGGTGTGTGCCAGCTGCAGCTCGATCCGATTGCCCATCGGCCGATCGTTACACACCGTCCGCATGCGACGATCTCGACCTTGTTCACGGTCCGCACCCGTTCACCCGACTCGCTCGCGCGCACCGGCACGCTCGAGCTCGCCCACGGCGAGGTCCGCACGCCGGCGTTCGTCCCGCTCGCGACGAAAGCGACCGTCAAGACGCTCGAGCCGCGCGAGGTTGCGGCGCTTGGCTACGACATGGTCCTCGGCAACACCTTCCACCTGTTCCTCGCGCCGGGTCCGGAGCTGATCGCCCGCTTTGGCGGCCTGCACGAGTTCATGCGCTGGGACAAGCCGATCATCACCGACTCCGGCGGCTTTCAAGTGTTCTCGATGGGGCATGGCGGCGTCGCGGACGAGATCAAGGGACGGGGCCGCCGATCGGACGGCGAGCGCGAAGGCGCGATCCTGGCGATCGATGAGGAGGGCGTGCGGTTTCGCTCCTACATCGACGGGAGCGACCGGTTCATCGGCCCGGAGACCTCGATGTCGATCCAGGCGGCGCTCGGGTCGGACATCGCGCTCGTGTTCGACGAGTGCACCCCGTTTCACGTCTCCCGCGAGTACACAGCGCGCTCGATGGAGCGCACGCACCGGTGGCTCGATCGTTGCCTGCGCTGGCACGCCGAGCACGGCCCGGACTCGCAGGCGGTCTACGGGATCGTCCAGGGCGGGGTCGAGCACGATCTCCGGATCGAGTCCGCGGCTGCCGTCGCGGCCAGCGGATGCCAGGGGATCGCGATCGGGGGATCGCTCGGCCAGGACGAGGCCCAGATGCACGAGGTCGTGGCGTGGACCACGTCAGAGCTTGAGCGTCGCGCCCCCGAGCGCCCGCGCCACCTACTCGGGATCGGCGACATCGAAGGGCTGATCCGGGGTGCCGAGCTGGGGATCGACACCTTCGATTGCGCGCTTCCGACGCGTCTGGGACGCCACGGCGTCGCAATCGTCCCAAACCCTAAGACCCGCTGGCGCCTGGACCTGGCCAAAGGGCAGTGGCGCGAGTCGACGGACACGATCCTCGATGGCTGCCCGTGCCCGGCGTGCGCGGGGGGCTTCACGCGCGGCTATCTGCACTACCTGGTGCGCGCCGGCGAGCTCACCGCCCTGCGCCTGATCACGCTCCACAACCTCTCCTACCTCCAGCGGCTGATGGCGGACCTCCGGGACGGGATCGACGTGGGGCGGCTTTCGGAGGTGGCTCGCGCCCTGAGGGCGGGGGAGGCGCCGGGGGCGCTGCGGGCGTGAGCGGCTACTTCGTGTACTGGCTGATCAGGTTCTGGACCTGATTGATCGCGTCGTTTGCGTCCTTGGCGACGATCGTCCGCATCTGCACCACGGTGTTGGAGGTGCTGGTCGAGATCACCACCGCAATCACCACCGCCGCCACGAACAGCAGCAGGACCGTGAGCGCGATCGCGAAGCGCCGCCCGCCGTTTCGCGAACGGGGCCGCTGGTCGGCGTAGTCGGCCGCGGGACGGGCGTATCCGCCGGTCGCGTAGGGGCGAGGCTCGAGGCGTCGCACCGCACGCGCGGGCGTCGCCGGGGCGGGTGCGGCGCGGCGCGGCGCGGCGCGAGTCGCCGCCGTCGGGGCATCACGGTTCGAGATCACGCGCGTGGCGCGGGTGCCGGTCGCGCCGACCGGCGCCACGCCGGGGGCCTCGATCCCGTGGGCACCGCTGCGCAGTCCCTCCGCGAACACCATCGTGTCGGCGGGCCGGTCTTCCTGCTCCAGCGCCAGCGCCGCCGCGACGGCGCGCGCGAGCTCACGCGGCACCCGCGGGTTGAGCTCGTCGAGCGGGATCGGCGCCTCACGCTGCTGCTTGAGCGTCAGCTCGGAAAGCGAGCTCGCCTCGTAGGGAAGCCGGCCCGAGAGCAGCTGATAGGCGACCACGCCCAGCGAGTAGATGTCCGCGCGCGGGCCGGCCTCCTCGCCGCGCGCCTGCTCGGGCGCCAGATAGGCGGCCGTCCCGAGCACCGAGCCAACCTGGGTGATGCTCGACTGCCCCACGGCGCGGGCGATCCCAAAGTCGGCCAGCTTCACGACCTCCGCGTCGGACACGAGCAGGTTGCCGGGCTTCACGTCGCGGTGCACGACGCCGTGGCGGTGGGCGTAGTCCAGCCCGCGACATGCCTGCGAGATGATCTCGACGGATTCGTCGACGTCGAGGTGGCCGCGGTCGCGCAGCAGCTCCGCGCACGAATGCCCAGGGACGTGCTCCATCACGATGAAGTGCTGGTGCTGGCGCTCGTCGAAGCCGAAGTCGAACACCTGGACGATGTTCGGATGCACCAGCCGCGCGGCCGCGAGCGCCTCGCGGCGGAAGCGTGAGACGAAAGTCGGGTCGTCGGCGAGGTGCTCGGCGAGCAGTTTCAGGGCCACGTGGCGCTCGAGTCGCTGGTCGAAGGCGAGGTGCACGGTCGACATGCCCCCGACCCCGAGGCGGCCCTCGATCTGGTAGCGCCCTGCGATTGTCTGACCGTCAGCTGTTGCCATTGCCGTTTCCGTTGCCGTTGCCGCCGCCAGGCAGCCCGCCGCCCCCCCCAGAGCCGCCGCTCAGGCCGCCGCCGCCGCTGGCGGGCCCAGTGGTAGTACCCGTCGTGGTCGTGGTGGTTGCAGGTGTGGTGGTCGTCGCCGGGGTTGTCGTGGTCGTCGGCGTGGTAGTCGTGCTGGTCGAGGCGGTCGTTGCAGTCGTGGTCGCCGCCGTCGTGGTCGGCGTCGTCGGCGTCGTCGCGGTGCTGGTGGTTTGGCAGTCGGTGCTGGCGAGCTGGCTGACGGTCGAAGCTCCCTGGTTGAGGTCCTGGCGCAGGTTCGAGCTGATCGTCGACGGGAGGTTCGAAACCGCGTTCGCGAGGTTCCGGCTGGCGCTGCCCGCCTGGCCGCAGTCGCCTGCGGAGACCGCCGAGGACACCTGATTGAGCTGGTTGCTGAGGCTGCTGGCCTGGTCGGCTGAGAGCAGGCCGGCGCCACCGCCGCACGCGGCGATGATCAACGACGTGGCGAAGCCGAGCCCGCCAGCGAGCAGCGCGCGGGGGAGGTAGCGCATCCGCGGCCTGACTTTACTGGCCATAGGCGAGACGCTCCGCGAGGGAGTCGGGCAGGTGCGCCGCCCGGATCGCCGCGGCCGCGCCCTCGATGTCGTATTCCGTGCGGCGGAACCCCGCGCTCAGCCCGTCCAGATCGAGCTCCAGCCACGCCGCCCGCGGATCGCCGTCCCGCGGCTGGCCGACGCTGCCGGGGTTGATCAGCCACTCTCCGGACCCAAGCCCCAGCTCCTCATCCGCCGCGCGGGTCTGACCGGTCGCGGCCTCGCCGGGCTCCCGGGAGAACGAGAGGGCCACGTGCGAATGGCCGACCAGGCAGATCCGGTGCGACTGGACATCGAGGCACAGGTCGGCCTGAAGCGAGGAGAGCACGTACTCCCAGACCGGGTCGCGGGGGCTCGCGTGGTACATCCCGACCTGCTCGTCGAGGTTCATCGGCTCAAGCGAGCCGAGGTACTCGAGGGTCTCCGGGGTGATCGTCTCCTGCGTCCAGCGCGCGGCGAGCGCCGCGCCGCGGGAGAACTGCTCGAGCGGCAGATCTCCGCGGACGCCGAGGTCGTGGTTGCCCGCCAGGCAGATCGCGGCGTGCCGCCGCGCCAGCTCCACGCATGCGTCGGGCTCGGCGCCGTAGCCGACGAGGTCACCGAGGCACCACATCTCGGCGCACTCCGATCCCTCGATCTCGTCGAGCACCGCCTCGAAGGCGTGCCGGTTCCCATGGATGTCAGAGACAATCGCCACCCGCATGCGTGGCTACAGTCTCCCTGGTGAGGCGGTTAGCACGCACACGCACCGCTGGGCCGCTGCTGGTGGCGCTTGCCGCGGCCGAGGCTGGTGTGCGGCTGCTGACGCCTCGGGTCGCCTCCATCGAGCCGGCGCCGGTCCACGCTGAGGACTATTTCAGCGCTCAGGAGATCAAGCGTGGTGCCGGGTTCGCGCGGCCG
>DATKFF010000211.1:0-10876 GCA_035511595.1 Solirubrobacteraceae bacterium
CCGGCTCGGTAGCCTCGGCGTCGAGATCGGCTTCATTCAGGAGGTCCATCGTTGACGCGGCTGGCGGCGCTTGACGGCGAGGGCTTCTATGTCGAGGGCGCCCGGCCGGTCACGCACTCGATGGTGAGCGCCAGCCGGATATTCGATGCGCTGGACGAACGCAACATCGACGTGTGCTACGTCCACGCCTCTGCGCTTGAGCGCATGGGCCTGCCGGTCGAGCTGGAGCCGCTGCGTGATCGTGAACGTCCCCCGCCGCACGAGTGGCTGGCCGGGGCGGGCTCGCGGCCGTCGCTCGCGCCGTCGCTCGCTCGCGGCGAGCGTGAACTGCTGGTCGGCGCGTGGCAGGACGGCGCCGGCGATCCGTTCGCTGAGGCCGCGGACGGCGCCGAGCTCCTGGCGGCCGTCGTCGCGTTCCGTGACGCGTTCAAGACAGCCAAGCGGCCCGAGGGGTGGGCGTTCATGCACACCGCCGCCGGCACCGGCTGGAATCTCATGCACTACCCGTGGAGCTATGGCCGACGCGCCCGCAACCTCGGCGAGCAGCTGCTCGCGCCCGAGGCCGACATGCTCGGCTCGTCGCTGCGCTGGTCCTCCGATCGCGGGCAGGTGGAGGTGCCCTACGGCGGCAAATGGTGGCGGCTGAACCCGCACGAGGCGCACGATCTCAAGTGGACGCACGCCTACGACGTGAACGGCCAGCGCCTCGCGGCCTGCTCACGACTGCGCCTCGGCGTCGGCGAGCCCCGCCAGCTCGCGCGGGGGAGCTCGCGCATCGCCGCGATCGAGGAAGGCTTCCCCGGCTACCACCTCGTGAGCCACATCGAACACCCGTGGGGCGAGCGCATCCCGGCGATCTTCGAGCCCGGCTGGCACACCACGCCGCGCGTCAAGATGGCGCTCGACCTCCAGGTCCCGGTCCGCATTGACGAGAGTGTCGTGTGGCCCAACAGCGTCGCCTATCTCGACCCGTGGTATGAGGCGATGCGCGACGCCCGCGCGCAGCTGCTCGCCAACCGGCTGTGCGAGGTGAACGAGCGCGGCTGGAAAGCCTACACGCTCGCGCTCGGCGCGCTCAAGCAGGCGTACCTCCAGCCACTCGGCCGGCTGCGCTCCGCGAAGGCCGCCGCCCGCAATGACCGCTACTACCGGCCCAGCTGGTATGACCACGTGATCGGCCGTGAGCTCGCCGTGGAGTACCTGCGCCTGCACCAGCTCGCCGAGCGCGACGTGCAGGTGCTCGCCGTCTACTTCGACGCCATCGTGATCGAATCCAGTGAGCCCGACCTGTATGTCGCCGCTCCCCCGCCGCTGGAGGTGTCCGACCAGCTCGGCAAGTACAAGCCCGTTGGCAGCATCCCCACCAGCAAGGCGCGCCGCGCTCTCTTTGGCACCGCTCGCTCAGCTGACCCCCGCGTATGGACGGCGCCGAGCGCCGACGTAGGCCGGCTCATCAAGACGATCAAGGCCAACCGATGAGAGACGTGTGGGTGCTGTTGGAGGAACGCGATCACGAAGGCGCGGAACTGCGCGGCGTGTTCGAGCGCTACCGCGATCTCGTGCCGGCCGCGCGCACGGTCAAGCCCGTGCTGTCGAGCGTCCTGGCCGCCTACAAATGCAAGCCGGGCGAGCTGCTGGGGTGCGCGCCCTGGACCGGCGTGGCCGTGCCGCGCAAGCCGCTGAATGTGCCCCAGGCCGCGGAGCGGCTGCGCGCCTACTACGCGCTGGAGCAGCCCGTCGGCTACCGCTGGTCCCGGCCGATGGGCGGCGTCGTCCACGTCATCACCGAGGACGCCAACAGTGACCAGCCGATGGCTGACGGCTGCCTAGACGAAGCCGAACAGCACGGCGACGAGGACGACGTTGCAATCGCGTTCATGCTCGCCGAGATGACCGCCACGCAACGCCTCAAGCTCTGCCGCGCCTACAGCTTCTATCCCGAGTGAGCCCGCTACTGATGCTCTTGGTGTGTGTGATCGCCGGCGCCGTGTGGGTGGCCGGCCTGCATGGCTGACACGCGAGAAGTCCACGGCGTGCAGATCACTCGGTTCTGCGGGCCGGCCGACGCCGAGCCGCGCGCCCGGATTCAGCTATGGGCCTGCGATCCGATCTTCGCGGCAGAGTGCGCGCCGCGAACCCTGACGGTCGAGCAGGCGATAGACGTGGCACTCGCGCTCGTCCAAGACGCAATCGCGCAGGGCCGTCATGGCTGACCTGTCGCTCGGCGAGCTGCTGCGCCGCGAGCTGCTGGCCGCCGCGGACGAGCTCGTGGTGTCCGAAGAAACGGTGGACGTGCAGGGGCTCACCGGCCCCGAGAACCGCGAGATCAGGAGCGAGCTCGCCGAAGCGCTCTCCGGGTCAAGCGACAGGCGCAGCCGGCCCTACCTCTCCCAGCGCCGCAACGTCGAGCGGTGGGCTCGTGGCCGCCGGCCGAAGCCCATCACCATCCGCCGGATCGTGAAAGTGCAGTCCCGCCGCGCGCAGCTGTGGAAACGCATCCGCGAAGCCGGCGCCGACGTGCGCTTCCGCGTCAGCTGGTACGCGGCACGCAAGCCCGAATGGCTGCCCCCCGGCCGCTGGCAGAAACTCACCGCCGACGAGATGCACGACACGATGAGCCACGCCAAAGCCGAGCGCTGGGAGCAAGGCGGCGCCGAGCTGTGGCTCAGGTTCCTACGCGCCTATGGCGTCCCGAACCTCAAAGACTGGCTGCAACACGTCGAGGTCATCGACCTACGCCTCCAGGCATGACCGAGCGGACGTGCGTGTGGTGTGATCTTCCGATCACCGACGCGGAGCAGCGGGTGTGGGTCACATCGTTCCTGCCGCCACGGGCGCGGGCGCGGAGCATGGTCGAGTCGATCGCCGAGGGCTACGCCCAGGTGTTCCGCGCTCTGTCGGCCCCGGCCGAGGCGCAGATCGAATATCACCTGCACGCCGGTTGCTGGCGCGAGCTCGACGCGATCCTCCGCGAGCGCCAGCGGGCATGAGGCCGCTCCCGCGCGTTCACGGAAGCCTTACGCCTCACAGCAGGCCGGGAGAGTTGCGCCCCGTCGGGCGGGCCGGGCGGCAAGCTATCCCCCCCCCCGGACAGAATCAGTCACCGCTCCAACCCGCCTGCTGCTCGGGTGCGGCCTTCCCGCCTTCCGGCGGTGCTGCGCGATCCTCGCCGGCCACTTGCACTGTGCGTACTGGCCGACTTGACGCTCCACTGCCATTCTAGCTGATACGCTCGCGGCGTGAGGAAAGGCCACCGTCGAAGCCGTGACCTCGTGCCGATGCTCGCGGGCGTGCTGCTCGCCTGGTGGTGGCTCGGCCGGTGAGCGGGCCGCCCACCGAGGACCCGGCCCAGGCCGTCGCCGCTGCTGAGGCGGACGCTCAGGCCGACGCGGCGAGCGCCGCTGCTGCCGAGGCGGACGCCGGCGGCTCCAGCGCCGAGGCGCATGAGGCGGCCGTCGAGTCCGCGCTCGCGGCGGGCCTGTCCAAGAAAGACGCCGAGGTGCTGGCGGACGCGCTGATCGACAGGATGATGGCGAGGGGCCTGTTCGATCACCAGGCGCCCCCGCAGACTGCCCCGGCCGGCGCCGCAGCCGAGGACACCAGCGAGGCGAGCACCACCGCCTCGGCCCCTCCTGGTGATGCTGCGGCGCCGGCCGCCGAGCCGCCACCGGACCCGCCGAAGCCGAAACGCTCGATCGCTGAGCGTGGCCGCGGCAAGTGGTGGTGAGCCGTGCCCGACGATGACGACGGTGTGCAGCTCAGCGACGACGAGCTCCGGGCCGCCACCGCCTCAGAGCAGGCCGCGACGCGTGACCCGCAGCCCAAAGCGCGGCCACGCGCACGCAAAGCCCGCAAGCCCGAACCGGGCGGCGCTGAGAAAGCACGCAAACGCCGCGAACGCGAAGCCGCCGCCGGTGCTTCACGCGAGGACACGCCCCCCTCGCCGGCGACGATCAAAAGCCTTGAGCGTGGCCTCGCCCGCACCCTCACGATGCCGGCGCTCCCCGCCGCGATCCTGCCGCTGCCCATCGACAGCAAGCTGTTCATGCTCCAGCACTTCACGACGGCGGGGCCGGCGACCGCGAAGCAGCTCGCCGCCGCCGCCGAGGGCTCACCCGAGCTGCGCGAGCTCCTAGAACGCGCGAACAAGGGGTCAGCCACGCTGACGCTGCTGCTCGCCGGCTGCATCTACATCGCGCCCGTCGTGCTGTGGGTCATCGGGCAACGCGAGATCGCACGCATGGCCTCGATGCTCGCCGCCGCGGACCCCGACGAGCTCCAGGCCCAAGCCGAGCTGATGCAGGCACAGATGGCTGAGGCTATGATGGCCGCTGCCAATGGCAACGGCGCCCAGCACGAAGGGGCTCAGAGCCCCGAGCAGCAGGGGCCTTCGGACCCCGACTCTCCGGCTGAGCAAGCCCAGGCCGGCTGAGAGCGTCGCCCTCGACGGGAGGCAGGTCAAGCCGCGCGGCGAGGACGAGCTGCTGCCCCTCCCGAAGTACGAGGGGTGGGGCCGCTTCCGCTTCTGGCTAGACGAGCACTGGCGCGCCGGCGAACACATGGCGATCGTCGGGATGACCGGCTCGGGCAAGACGGTCATCGCCACGAACATCATCACGATCCGCGACTTCGTTGTAGTGCTCGGCACAAAGAGCGCCGACGACAGCCTCTACGGCCCGCTCGAAGCGCAAGGCTTCGTGAAGGTCGAGAGCTGGGACCCGTGGGAGTGGCGCGAAACCGGCCACAAACGAGTGATCTTCGCGCCGCCGCTGGAGCTCTCCGACGAGCCGACACCGAAGGAAGTAGACCAGGCGATCGGCGACCAGGCCGACAAGTTCCGCACCGCGCTCGTGCAGATATTCAAGGCCGGCGGCTGGTGCGTCTACGCCGACGAGATCGCCTATCTCACCAACGACCTCGGCCTCGCAAGCGTGTTCAACCTGCTGTGGCTCCAAGGCCGCAGCCTCGGCATCACGATCGTGTCAGCCACACAGCGCCCCCGCAGCGTGCCGCTCAACACCTTTCAGATGGCCGAATGGTTCATCCTCTACCGGATCGCTGACCGCGAGGACCGCCGCCGCGCGAGCGAGCTCACCGGCCCGCTCGCCCCCGTCGTATTCGAGACAGCCGGCCGGCTCCCCCGCCACGAGTTCGCCGCCGTCCACAAGTCAACCGACTCGATCCTCCGCAGCCGCGTCCAGCTCGACGAGCGAGAGCGCCTGGCCGCCTAGAGCTTGCGCCCGGCCCCCCGGCCGCCGCTGGTCTTGTAGACACGAATCCGGTGGATCAACGCGGCGTAGTCGAGGAACACCTCCAGGGCGGCGTCCTTGCCGAGCTCGCCAAGCGTCTCGGCGGCCTGCTCGAACGGCCTGAGCTCGGCGTCGTAGACCTCGACAAGCTGGCGCTGGAGGCGTTCCCAGCGGTGCAACGCGAGCGCGTGACGGTGCTCGATAGCTTCGATGGTTGCGAGGGGCGCGTCCGGGCCGATCGCGTCGAGCAGTTCGGAGTAGCTGGCGAGCCGCCGGGCGGCTTCTTCGCGCACATCGGCGATGCGCCGGTAGCGGGCCTTCGCGCGCGTCCGGGCGGCCAGCAACGCGCGTTCCCCGTCGGCCGCGAGCTGACGAATCGCGCTCATACCCTGCTTGCACGCGAGAGGATGTGGCTCGCGTCGATCGCCCGCTCGAGCGCCTTGAGCCGGGTGTCCAGGCTCTCGACGGTGGCGATGTTCTCGATGCGAACCTCCAGCGTGATGTGCGCGCTCGGCGGGAGCCCGAAGTCGTGCGGTTGCAACCGGATGCGGTAGCGGCCGTCGTGGAGCTCGTCCCAGCTGGTCGTGTCCGACCCGACGATCCTGGTGCCGTTGATGACCAGCTGGGAGCGGAGCCTCACGGTGCTAGTCGTCGCCGTACGGGTCGGGCGCGTCGTCGTCGTCCTCGGATGAGGCGTTGAGCGCCGGCAACGACGAAGCTGAAAACCCCAGCTCCATCACGGTGGCCTCGACGGCGACGTACTGGCCGAAGCGCTTCGTGTCATGGGCGGCGGCGACGGCGGCCTGCTGCGGCGTGTCGCCGTCGTAGGCGCCGAGCAAGTCGGGGTGGTAGCGCGTCGTGTACTCCATCACCGTGTTGACGATCTGGCCGTCGCGGTCACGGCGCATCGGCATCGGGTTCTCGTTGAGCTCCTGGCGCTGCTGGAGCAGATAGACGAGGTAGATCATGCGGGGCTGGGCTCCTTTGCTGGTTGACCGTTGCGGCGCTCCTGGTGCTCCAGGTAGAGCTGTAGTGCGTAGCGCACCTCGCCGCGGATGGTGCGCTGATGTTTGCCCGCGAGCGCCGCCATCCGCTCATACATATCGACCGGCAGCCCCACGGGTTTCTCATCCTGCTTCGGCACAGCCGCCAGCCTATCACCGGCCCGCGCGTTCGGTAGGCGATCCTTGACGGGCCGCTGCCGGGCCGTGCAGGATGCACGGCAATGGACAAGCTCCTGGTCACTCTGCTGAACGACGGCGAGAAGATCGCCGACACGATCGTCCCCGACGCGAGCCAGCTCCCGAAGCTGTTCGCCGGGCTCGTCACCCGTCTCGGCGCCGAGCTCCCCGGCCTCGCCGAGTACGACATCGAGCAGCTGCTCGCCGCCGCCGAGCCCGCCACGCAGGGCGGCCAGCAGGAGCAGGGCGGCGTCATCACGAGCATCGCCCAGGATGAGCCGGCCCCCGTCCAGCCTGCCCCGGCCAGCGCGCAGGTAGCGCCGTCGGAGTCGGCGGGCACCGCGCAGGGCGGCGCCCCCTCCGAAAGCCGCGCGGCGAAACTGCGCCGCGAAGCCAACGAAGCCGAAGAAAGCCGCGCGGCGAAACTGCGCCGCGAAGCCAACGAAGCCGAAGCCGCCGAAAACCGTGCCCAGGCGCAGGCCACCGGCGGCACCGCCGCGGGCGCAGCCGGTGGCCCCATCGTCTCCCAGCAGGGCGTCCACACGCCCACGCAGGACAGCTCGCAGTGAACGTCGTAGCGGGCCTGTACATCGGCGCCTGGATGCTGATCTGGCTCTCGATCGCCAAAGTGGTCGAGCTGATGTGGCCCGGCAGCGCCACCAGCCAGTCTCTCGGAACGATCACGAGCTGATGAGCCCGGTCCTGCTAGACGGGCCGCGCGGCGTCGAGCTCGACCGCGCCAGCGCCGCCCGCAACATCAAGCGCCGCGAGCGTCAGCAGAAACGCTTCACCCGCCGTCACGGCGCCGGCAGCCGCGCGTTCTTCATCAACCGCAGCCTGCCCGAGCCCGAGCGCAAGACCGGCGGCGCCGGCAACGGCGGCAGCATCGCCACCGTCGGCGCGGACGTGCCCTACATCCCGCCCTCGCGGCACATGGAGCTCCTGTCAGACCGGCAGGTAGACCGCTACATCCGTGGCGTGCTGCGCCGCCGCGCAGAGATGCGCTCGGCCGCCAAAGCGCTCGGCCGCCACCGCATGCTCGTCCCCCGCATGGCGGGCGGCGCCGCCACCGCCGGCGCACAGTCCCAGCAGGGGATCATGTCGAACCCCGCGACGGCGACCACGCCGGCGGCGCTCCCGTTCGACCAGGCATCCAAGCGCGGCATCGAGCCCGGCCCCTCCTGGACCGTCCAGCCGGGCGCCGGCACGATCAACCTCGGCGTCGCGCCGCTCCCCGCCCAGGGCTACCTGCGCGCGGTCGAGCTCTCAGTCCAGACGACGAACGTCGGCACCCCCGGCTCCGCGGCCGGCAAAGAAGAATACCCGTGGAACATCATCGAAACCGCCCGCATGCAGGACACCAACGGCAACCAGCTCGATGACGTGCCGGGGTACATCCTGTTCCTGGACAACGTGTTCGGCGGCTACGCCGGCGCCCCGGACCCCCGCGTTGACCCCGACTACGAAGCGACGGCCACCACCGGCAAACAGTCGTTTCAGACGATGCTCGTCCGCGAGCTCGCCCCCAACGGGTTCGGCGCGATCGCGAACCTGTCGGCCTCCCAGGCGTACAAGCTGACGCTCAAGATCGCCCCGCTCTCCCAGATTTACACGGTCAACCCGACCGCCGCCCCGACGCTGCTCGTGACCGTCTGGATGCACTTCTGGCAGCTGCCGGAACCGACCTCGCTGGACGGCCGCCCGCAGACGCAGAGCCCGCCGTTCCACGGCACCACGCAGTACCGCTGGTGGGCGCCCGCCAACAGCGTCACGCAGAACGTGAACCTCAAGATCGAACAGGTCGGCAACGAGATCCGCAACATCATCCTGGTCGGCAAGACGAACGCCGGCGCGCTCTCCAACGCCGTGTTCCCCGAACCCTTCCAGCTGCGGTGGGACACCGAGTTCCTGCTCATCTCGGGCCTGCGCCAGCTGCGCAAGATCGCCCGCGAGCTCACCAACGACTTGGGGATCGGCGCCGCCACCGCCTACCCCGCCGGCGTCGTCGTGCTGCCGTTCAACTTCGGCGAGGGCCGCACCGTCGGCGGCTCCGGTGTCAACAGCTGGCTGCCGACCGTCACCGGCACACGCCTCCAGGTCACGGGCACGCAGGAAGCCTCCACCCCCGGCGAAATCGGCGTGTACGTCAACGACGTGTCCGTCGCCGAGACGAACCCCGCGCTGCGTCCCGTCGCGCACGGACCCGGCGGCTACACGCCGCAGGTAGCGCCGAGGCTCGCAGGAGCAGCCTGATGCTCAAGCTGCTCCTGCTGCTGGCACTGCTGGCGTGGGCGGCTCACTACGCCTACAAGCACTGGCTGGCGGCGTGAACAACATCACCGACATCCTCGGCGCGATCGTGATGGTCGCCCTCGTCACGACCGTCGTCGCGCACCCCGAAACGGCGAAGGTCATCAACGCGTTCGGGCAGGCGTTCTCAGGCTCGCTCACAGCAGCCCAGGGAGGCAAGTGAGCGATGCGGCCCCTGCACCGGCAGCCCGACCACGGGACGCTCGCCCGGCTCGGCGTCAGGTTCTCCGCGAGCGTGCCGATCACCTCGCAGATGGTCGCCGAAGGCAGCAACATGCAGCAGCTCGGCGCGCCCTCCGAAGCCCCCCCGACCGGCGTCGGCTACGCGATGCCCGCGAGCCGCCAGCACGCCACGAACATCCACATGGCGCTCTGGATGCTCGGCGCGTTCGGCGTGATCGCCGCGTTCCACCTCGGCGGCTGGCGGATGGCCTTCGACGTAGGCATGGGGAGGTGAGCTAGCTATGGCAAAGAATCACTGCATGATCCTCGGCATCCTGGTGGGAGCGGGCGGCCTGTACCTGCTCCAGAAGTCCACCGGCAAAGCCATCCCGGCCCGGTAGGCAGCGCATGCTCGCGCTCGCGTTCATCGCAGCCGCGGGCGGCGTCGTGCTCCTGGTCGCCGGCGTCACCGGCAGCACCATCGCGAGCGCGGCGAAGGGCAAGCCCGACCACGCAAACGCCACCACCCCGGAAACAGTTGCCTCGACGAGCACTATTTCCCCGGCAGGCAAAGCGGCCGAAACAGGAAACGCCGGGCAGGTCGTCTACAGCTACCTGACCAAACAGGGGCTTACCGCCGCCCAGGCCGCCGGCGTCGTCGGCAACCTCCAGCAAGAGTCCAGCCTCAACCCCGCCGAGCCCGGCGGCGGACTCGCGCAATGGATCGGCTCCCGCTGGAGCGCGCTCGTCGCGTTCGCCGGCAAGCAGGGCGCCAGCCCGGACAGCGCCGCCCTCCAGGCCGAATACCTCTGGCACGAGCTCACCACCTCAGAGCGCGGCGCGTTGACCGCCCTCAAGAAAACCACCACGCCGCAGCAGGCCGCCCGCGTGTTCTCCGAACAGTACGAGCGGCCGAGCGATCCGCAGCTCGCCAACCGCGAACGCTACGCCACCGAAGCCCTCAGCCGCTATGCGTGAGCCTGTGACCGAACCGCTGCTGCGCCGCCTGCCGGGTGATCCCGAGCGCCCTGCCCACGTCCGTCCAGCTGCGACCCGCCGCGCGCCATGCCGCTACGATGCTCACGAGCTCCAGGTCCACCTCCAGCGCGAACGACGCGAACTCAGCCATGTCCCAATCGTCGGCGTCCGCCAGCCGCTTGCCCCATGCTCTGAGCAGCCTGTTCATCATCGCCGCGTATTCGTCGTTCTCCCGCGATTTTCGTGCCCGCTGGTGGGTAGGCATACCCAAGCCCCTTCCGTCCGTTTTATAGTCAACGCCAGCTTGACAGCAAAACGGCTGGGATGCAAGCACCTGATGGATCACCCGCGATGACCCGCGAAGGAGCTCACACGGCGATTCTGACCTCGGCCCTGGTGGTCGGCGCGACCTACGCGATCCGCAAGCTGATCGAGCCCGCCGCCTCGACGCCGTACAAGCCTGCCGAAACGCTCACTGACCACGCCCTGTCCGTGGTCGGCGCGGAGCCGAGCCCGGCGGCGGTCGGCCAGTTCGCCACCGGCTTCGGGTTCACGTTCGTGACGCTCGCCGTCGTCGGCACGTTCGCCCCGAGCCTTGCGGGCAGCATGGCCGCCCTGATCGCCGTGTCCAACACGCTCATCAACGGCGGCGCGATCTTCACCGATATCTCACACCAGGCCGGGGTGCCGGAAGCCAAGCACGCGAGCTCCACCGCGAAGGGCAAGAGCTGATGCTCGCGCTCGCGTTCATCGCAGCCGCGGGCGGCGTCGTGCTCCTGGTCGCCGGCGTCACCGGCAGCAGCGTCGCCAGCGCGGCGAAGGGCAAGCCCGACCACGCGAATGTCACCAGCTCAGCCGGGACCGCTCCCCCGGCTGCGGGGTCGGTCACGGCGGCGCCGAGCTCGGGCAGGCTGGGCTCGCTGCTCGGCGCCGCACGATCCCAGCTCGGCGTCCCCTACAAGTGGGGCGGCGAGCTCGCGGGCATCGAGTTCGACT
>DATKFF010000212.1:0-4185 GCA_035511595.1 Solirubrobacteraceae bacterium
CGGTGGTCCTCGATGTTCATCGAGACCTGCGCGACGCCGCGGCTGTGAAGCCAGATCCCGATCGCGCGGACCGACGGCAGGCCGCCTCCCGCGTGTTCGCGGATCGCGGCCGCGATCTCCTTCGCATCGGCGAGCGTCGCCGGCGGCGCCAGTTCGGCGTTGAACGCCAGCAGCGGCGGACGGGCGCCGACCAGCACCGCACCGGCCGTTGGGTGCAGGCGCGGCGGGCCGAAATCGGGGCGGAGCTCGCCGGCGCCGAGGCGCTGCTCCAGCGCCGCCGGACCGCCGCGGCGAAGCTCGGCCCGGGTACGCCCACCAGCGAGCTCGCCGTAAAGGAACACGGGCAACTCGAGCTCCGTTCCGAGCAGGTCGCCGAGCACGAGCGCCTCCGCGCACGCCGCGCCGCGGTCGGCGTCATCCAGGTACACGACCGGTGCCACGTCGAGCACGCCGATCCTGGGATGCGCTCCCTCATGGCGGTCGAGCTCGATCGAGCCGACGATCGCCCGGGCACCTGTGAGTACGGCGGCGGCGAGCTCGCCCGGCGCTCCGGCGAGCGTGACGACGGCGCGATGGTGGTCCGGATCGGAGTGGACGTCGAGCAACAGCGCGTCGAACGCCCGCGTGATCGCGTCGATCCGCTGCCGATCGCGGCCCTCCGAGAAGTTCGGCACCGACAGAAGCGTCGTCACTGCGCGTCGAGCACGTAGCGCCCCTGCTCGATCACTCGGTACCCGCCGACGTCGAGCGTCGGGTCGAGTACGACCACGTCGAGGTGGATCGGAACCGAGACGATGCCGCCGATGCCGGCGCTCGCGCCGAAGGCGACGTGCACGGTCCCGAGGATCTTCTCGTCCTCGAGCACGTTGCCGGTCAGCTTCGCGCGGTCGTTGGTCCCGACGCCGAGCTCGGCGAGATTTGTGCCGAGCTCACCGGCGGCGCGCAGAAGCTCGATGAAGCGCGGGCCGGGACCACCCTCGGCGGCGAGTAGCCGGCCGCCGTCGACCATCAGCGTGACCGGCTCGTCGGGGACCCCCGTCGCCGCGAGCGTGCCAGCGACCACGATCTGCCCGTCGCCGCCCAGTGGCGCGATGAATCCCTCGCCGCACGGCAGGTTTCCGAACGCGCCGGGCTCGGTCAGCTCGCCGTCGTCGGCGATCCCCCGGCGGCCGGCGAGGTCGAGCGTGAAGTCCGTGCCGCGCGGACACGTGAGGTGCGCCGACGATGCGTCGTTCAGGAGCTCGGCGACCGCCTTGGAGCGGGCCGCCATCGTGTCGAAGTCGACCGCCATCACCCGCGCGAGCATGTCCTCGGTGACGCCTGGCATCGTTGCGCCGCGCGCGCCCGCCTCGCTCGCGCGCTTGCGCGCCACGGTGTGGCTGAGCGACCTGGTCGTTGGCGCGATGAACACGTCGCAGGCAGCGAGCGCGCCAGCGACGGTCCGCGGCGGCTCGTTGCCGTCGACCTCGCGCGGATCCATGATCGTGAGCACCGCGTCGGCGCCGGCGGCCGCGGCCTCGTCGCGGAGCGCTTCGCCGATCGCCCGGGTGCCGGCGTCGGCGATCACCAGCGTCTCCTCCCCCGGCTTGACCGCCAGGCAGCGATAGACGACGGTGCGGACAGCGGGACCGAGATCGGGCATCGGCCCGATCATATGCGGCGGCTCAGCCGAGCGCCCGGCGGGCGGTGTCGTCGTCGGCGAGCAGCTTCACAGCCACGAACACGAGGTCGCGTTCGAGCTCGGGCAAGCGCTCGGTCCGGCCGCCGCGCACCTCGGCGGCAACGAGCTCTGTGATAGCCAGCACGAGCATCATCGGCACCCGATCCGGTAGGGACGGAAGCGAAGGCTGCTGCGCGCGGGCGCGCCTCCCCACCTCGGCGAACATCTGTGCGAACAGCTCGTAGGCGCGCTCGCGCTGCTCGATCGCACGCTCCCCGGCGGCCGGCAGCCCCGTGAAGTAGGCGCGTGAGAACGCGGGGCGGCTCGCCCACCATCCCAGGTAGGAGCGGACCCCCAGGCGCATCGTCTCGATCCAGTCCGTCTCGCCTCCGGACGCGACCACGAGTCGCAGCAACTCGGTCGCCTGCTCGTCGCACGCCGCGATGAAACAGTCGGTCTTGTCGGAGAAGAACTCGTAGAAGGAGTTGCGTGAGACCCGCGCGGTCGCCACGACCTCCGGCACGGTCGTGGCCTCGTACCCGAGCCGGGCGACAGTCTCGAGCATCGCGCGGATCAGGCGCTCGCGCTGCGACGCACGGACGGTGCCGGCCGCCAGCTTGTGCCGCCCGCGCGGCAGCGGCTCACCACGCCACTCGCGTGCCCGGCGGCTGCCCCTCCCACCGCTCGGCGGTTCCTCCTTGAGTTTTGAGGACACGTGTGTATTTTATACCGAGCGGAGAGGCATGGGTCTGCGCGGGAGAATCTTTGGGTTGCGCGTGTGCGCTATCGGAGCCAGCGGGCTCGGACTCGTGCTGGGCTTCCCCGTGTGTGCGAGCGCCGCCACGTCCGTCACGTCGGCGCCGGTGGGATGCAACTCCAGCTGGCCGGTGGTCGCCCATCGCGCGGGCGGCGTCACGGTGAAGCTTCCCGCCGGGGAGGCGCTGCCGGTCGCGTGCGCCGAGCAAACCGGCTACGCCACCTCCGAGTCGACGCTCGCGATCGCCGGCGACGGCGCGCTGATCTACTCGCCGGCGGAGACCGAGAACTCGATGGCGCGGTCGGTCAACGGCGGCGCGAGCTGGCAGCTCACCTACCCCGCGGCCGAGCAGCCGACCTCGTTCTGGAACACGGTCGACCCCGACGTCGTCGCCGATCGCCGCACCGGCCGGGTGTTCTGGTCGCACGCGACCGGACCGGTCCGCAACGAGAGTTCGCTGCCGGACGGGAGCGGGTTCTACCTGGCGGCGGCTTATGGATTCCAGGTCTACAACTCGGCCGACAACGGCCTGACGTGGAACACCGCGGACTACTCGACCGCGCCGACCGGGGACTGGGAGAAGGTATTCGTGGGGCCACCCCCGCCCGCCGCTACGGGCGCGCCGCAGCCGGTCGGCTACCCGGATGTCGTCTACCTGTGCGCCAACTCGCCGGTCGAGGTGTCCGGCCCGGGGCGACTCTGTTACAAGTCGCTCGACGGCGGTGCCACGTTCACGATCGCCGGCTACGCCTCCCCGACCGCGAGCAACCCGCCGGACGTCTGCCCCCCGCTCAACTTCAACACCGGCGTGGTCGACTCGAGCGGGACGACCTACCAGCCCGTCGACTGCGAGAACTCCGCTTACGTGCTGGTGAGCCGCGACGAAGGCGCGAGCTACACGTGGATCCCGGTTCCGGGCGCGCCGACGGGCACCCCCACCAGCGGCACCAACCTGAAGCTCGCGATCGACGACGCGAACAACCTGTACGCGATCTGGACCGCAAACGGCCTGCTCCACATGTCCGTGTCCAACGACCACGCGCGGTCGTGGAGCACACCGATGATGGTGGCAGCGCCCGGCGTCACGAACGTCGACCTGCCGGCCGTCGCAGCGGGCGCTCCCGGACATGTCGCGATCACCTACTACGCCAGCACCGACCCCTCGGCGCAGATGGAGACCGCATACATCACCGAGTCCGAAGACGCCGCGGCCCCGCAGCCCCTGTTCTACAGCGGCGCGCTGAACGACCCGGCCGATCCGATCTTCCACGACTACGGCCTGAGCGACTCCCCACGCGCGGACTTCGTCGGCGGTTCGTTCGACTCCCCCGGAACCCACTTCTGGGCGGGCGTCGTCAAACAGCTCGGGCCACCGGACGCGAGCGGCTACATCCAGACGACGGGCTACGTCGGCACGCTTCGGTTCTCACCCTCCACGCCCGCCGCGGTGCCGACGCAATGACCGCGTTGACGCGCCGTCAGCTGCTGCACCGAGGCGCGCTCGCCTCGGCGGGCACCTTCCTGGCCGGCTCGCGCTCCGCGCTGGCCGCGCAGGTTCCGCCGTGGCCCTCCGGACTCCCGCCCGCGCTCGTCGGCGCGAGCAAGCTGTACCCCGAGCGGCTGCCGAGCGGCCACCAGCTCCACCACGACGTCGCCAAGATGGTCTCGCTTGGCCCCCGCTTCACCGGGACCGCCGCGCACAACGCGTTCATCGATTGGATCGAGCAGGGGCTGATCGACGCCGGTTGCCAGATGCTCCCGCGTGACC
>DATKFF010000213.1:0-3852 GCA_035511595.1 Solirubrobacteraceae bacterium
ACGACTCCGTCTTCCTGCGCGAGCGCCCACACCATCCAGCCGTTGACCGCAAACCACGAGCCGCCGGGCCACTCGGTGCTGCCGTTGATCGCCGGCTCGGACTGCTCGGTGGCGCCAGGATCACCGGAGCCAGGAGCGAGCGCTGCGCCGATCTTCGTCGGGCCTCCGGGGGCACCGATGCCGACGAGGTAGCGCCGGTAGGCCGCGACGACCTCCGCCGCCTGCGCCGGTGTCGCGGCGCCCGCGAGCAGCGCCCAGGGCTGAGGCTCCTCGTAGATCGAGCCGACCCCGATCTGCCGCAGCCCCGAATACCCGCGGGCGAACCACCCGCCCGCCACGAACTGGCCTTCGACTACGGCGAGGTCGCGCGCCGCGGCAGCGCGCAACTGCGCCGCGAACGCGGTGTCCCCGATGTCGTCCGCGACCTTCGCCAGCCGCGGGTAGATGTAGGCCGCCTGCGCCGTGACCAGGTCGGACTCGGTCATCTGGTTGAACTCGGTGGAGAAGTCGTTCCAATCGCCCGTCGCGCCGGTGATGTACTCGCCGTGCGGCCCCGTCCCGACCACGTGCTCCTGGTGAAAGAACGCGAGCTTCAGGTGGTCCCAGACGCTGCCCGATCCGGCTCCGGCCCAGTACGGCACCTGGTGCTTGAGGAACGCGAAGTCACGCGTCGAGAGCACGTATTCGCTGGTCGCCCACAGCAGCCACTGGTCCATGTCGTCGGAGGTGCCGAGGTCGAAGCGGCGGCACAGGCTGAGCATCCCGTAGGGCACCGCGCCGGTCGCCGCCGGCTGCTCCTCGGCCGAGTACTCGATCACCTCGCGTGCGAGCGCCGGGTCGGACCAGATCATCGGCAGCATGTGCTGCAGCGGATCGCGGAACGCCTCGTTCTCACCAAAGTAGTACTGGTAGTAGCCGCCCTGGGAGAGGATGTGGTGACCCGCGCACTCCTCGTAGGTCGCGTCCGAGCGGACCGTGTAGGCGTCCCACTCGAGCTCACGCGAGAGCCACGTGTACGCGGAGCCGAGATCAACCTTTGGCAGCCATGAGGACCAGGCGCGCTCGCTTCGGGGGAGTACGCCCGTTTGTGACCGATAGCGGGCGACCAGCGCGGCGATCTGCGTCGGATGGGCGTAGCCGTAGGCGTACCGGAGCGTGACGCTCGCCCCCGGCTTCAGCGTGAACGGCGTCTGGAACGCGAACATCCCGCGGCCCTCGACGCCGTTCGGGTCCGGCGGCGCGAGCGAGTCGGTCAGCGTGCCGGACTTCACCGCGGCCGGCTCGGCGCGTGTCCCCGATCCGAAGAACGCCTGGGTGTCCGCGTCGTACGCGGTGGCTGGTGTGTGCAGCGCGGTAGCGAAGATCGAGAGCGGCTGTGTATCGGCGTCGTCGGGCAGCTGGGCGACCGACAGCGTGCGTGTCGCGGCGTCGTAGACCGGCGATGAGTAGCCGCGCGGCAGCTGAGTGACGCCCTGGACCTCGGGGTTGACGTCCCAGTATTCGAAGTAGGACCCCCGGATCGGCTTCGACGAGGTGTTCGTGAGCGTCACGTCGTGCAGCAGGATCGGGTCGTTGCCGAACGGCGCGTACACCGTGTCGTGCTCTGAGATGCCATGGGCGGAGACCGCCTTGGCGTAGTAGCCGGCGCCGAACACGCGCTCGGTCGTGGCGCCCGCCGGTCGGTCGTCGTAGAGCGTGCTGATCACCTTGCCGCCGATGTTCAGGTAGCCGAACCCTCCCGCGAAGTGATCGTGTGAGGCGTCGTAGTAGTTGGTCCACTGGTACAGGCGGTCCTGGCTCCACAGCTGCACGTAGCCGTGGTTGAACGCGTCTGCCACGACGCGATCGTTGCCGAGCTGGCTCCACGCGCTGGTGTTCCCGTCGAGCTCTGGCTGCGCGGCAATCGGATTTGTCAGCTCGTCGATCTGGTAGCGGTAGGCCGGCAGCCCCCACCGGTCCGTGGTCCACCGCCCGTAGGCGCCGCTGCCAAAGCTCGAGGAGATCTCGACCGGCGCCGCGTCGGCGGACAGCGGCTGCGGGGCGGCACCCGCGCCGGCGGCCGACAGCCCGAGCGCGAGCAGCGAGCAGCCGCTCGCGACGGCCGATCTGACGAGCCGGCTCACAGGTACGGGTTGCCCGCCAGCGGCGTGCCACGGGTCTGCGCGAGCGCGGCCGAGTCGCCCGCCGCCAGCTGGGCGGCGGGGATCCCGTCGAGCCTGGTGATGAAGTCCGCCGCCCAGCGGACCTCGCGCTGAGCCCGGTCCGGGACGAACTTGTCGAGGTGGCCGCCGTCGGCCCATGAGACGAGGTAGTCGGGTCCGGCGATGAACGAAGCAGACGGGACGCCCGCGGTGTGTAGTGGGCCGCCGACCGCGATCATGTACTCGCCAGCCGGACGCAGCGCGGAGGTGTGGACGAGGTTCTGTGCCACGATCGAGTCGACGAGCGGCGCCGCGATCGGAGTCTGCGAATGCCAGATCGCGAGTGCCTCGTGCTGGCCGGTCGCGTGGTAGCCCGACGCGTCGTCGATCCACTCGCTGGTGCCGAAGTGCTCGAGCGTCAGCGACGCGGCCGACCGCCTGATCAGGTCGGGGTGCGCCTGTACGAAGCCGGTGGTCTGCGCGGTCGTGGAGACGGGGGAGAAGTGGCCCATCACCGCGCTGAACACGAGCGTTCGCTTGAGCCGCGCCTTCGCCGGCAGCGAGGCGAAGTACCGCGCCAACCACACCATCCCGATTCCCCCGTTCTCCTCGAACGCGTTCATCCCGTCGGTGTGGGTGTTGAGGATCAGGACCTCGTCGTTGCTTGGATCCCCGGGCAGGATCCCGACGAGCTGCGGGGCGCTGACGTTCTTCACCGAGGCGGCCAGAGTGAGGCGCGCCGTGGGCGTCGCCTGAGCCTGGCGACGCAGCTGCTCGCCGGCATCGCGGTCGACGAGCAGCGCCGGCACGCCCGCGATCGGGTTGCCGTAGGGCAGGTACTGCCCGGCGACGGCGGCGGCGGAGCCGTCGAGGATCAGCACGCCGCCCGCGACCCCCGCCTGTACCAGCGCGCTCATCACCTGCGGCAGCACGGCGTTGGCGATCCACATCCGCTTGTAGTCGTCGGTCTTCGTCCCGGCCGTGTTGTCTGGGTTGTAGGAGTAGGTGACCAGCGGGAGGAAGGCGTCCTCGGTGATCGGCGGCGGGAGCTGGGTGTCGATCAGGACGATCCGCCCGGCCGCGCCTCCGGGGATCCCCGCGAGCGCTGCCTTCGCCCAGTCGGCGGCGACTCGCCTCGCTGTCGCCAGCGACGCCTCGAGCGTCGCGACATCCTGGGGATTGCCTGGCAGGCCGAGCTCCGGCAGCGCCCCCAGGTAGGCGAGCGTGCCGGTGATGCCGTTCGCCGGCGTCTGTCCGGAGTAGGACGCATACGCGCTCACCGGCACCGGTCCGGTGGCGGGGCCGTCGATGATCTCGAGCGAGAAGCGCTCGGCCAGCCAGCGGGTGAAGCCGAACTGGTCACGCGGGAGCATCTGGCAACCGGCGTCGATCAGCCCCTGCTCGATCCAATCGATGAACGCGTTGTGCGCGGCGGTCCCGGTGAAGCGGGGGCCGAGCGAGACCATCTTGGCGACGTCGTCGTGGAGCTGGTGGCCGCTCGGCAGCCGCTCGGGGTACAGCTTGCTTGCGCCGACGAGCGCGGTCGGGAGTCCGGAGGGCCACGGCGGAACCTGCGCCGCCAGCGCCGAGCGCGAGCCGGCCAGGAACGTGCCCGCCGAGGCGAGCGCGCCGCGGGCCAGCAGCTGGCGACGCGTCAACGCGGTCATTGCGCCGGCACCGCCGCGGGCGTGGAGTGTGAGAACCAAAGCGT
>DATKFF010000214.1:0-2703 GCA_035511595.1 Solirubrobacteraceae bacterium
CGAGGAGCAGGCGGCCTTGCGGCGGGTGGCGACGCTGGTCGCGCGTGGGGGGCCGCCGGATGAGGTGTTCGCCTGCGTAACCGAGGAGGTCGTGCGGGTGCTTCCGGTCGAGTTCGCCCGCATGGGACGCTACGAATCCGACGAAACCGTCACCTTCGTCGCCGCCTCGGGCGGGACCGACACGCTGTTTCCACCTGGCGCTCGGTTAGTGCTAGGGGGGAAGAACGTCAGCACGCTCGTCGCGCAGACTGGTCGTTCGGCTCGGATCGACGGCTATGCCGATGCCTCGGGGCCGGTTGGCGTCGCCGTCCGCGAGGCCGGGTTTCGGTCAGCGGTCGGGGCGCCGATCAGCGTCGAGGGGCGGCTGTGGGGAGTGATGATCGTCGGGTCGACACTGACCGAATCCGTGCCTGCGGACACCGAGGCTCGCCTGGCGCAGTTCACGGAGCTGCTGGCGACGGCGGTTGCGAATGCCGAGAGCCGCGCTGGCCTGGCCAGGCTCGCCGAGGAGCAGGCGGCGTTGCGGCGGGTCGCGACGTTGGTGGCCCAGGATGTGCCGCCGGAAGAGCTGTTCGCGGCCGTCGCCGAGGAGGTCGTCAACGTGCTTCCGGTTCAAGGCGCGCGCGTCGGCCGCTACGAGTCCGACGGGACCGTCACGTTCGTCGCCACCACCATCGAGCCCGGCGTCGCCAAGCCGGCTGCGGCCCGGTTGGCGGCTGCAGGGAAGAACCTCGCGCTCGGCGGGAAGAACCTTGCAACGCTCGTGTACCAGACCGGGCGCCCGGCCCGTCTCGACAGCTTTGACGATGCTTCAGGCCCGGTCGCTGCCGGCGTCCGCGAGATCGTAGGCGGTGCGGCGGTCGGGACGCCGATCGTCGTCGAGGGCCGGCTGTGGGGAGTCGCGATCGCGGGTTCGACCCTTGACCGACGGCTGCCGCCAGACACCGAGGCGCGCCTGACGGACTTCACGGAGCTGCTGGCGACTGCGATCGCCAACGCTGAGAGCCGTGCTGGTCTGGCGCGGCTCGCGGAGGAACAGGCTGCCTTGGGGCGGATCGCGACGCTGGTAGCGCGTCGTGTGCCGCCGAACGAGGTGTTCGCGGCGGTCACCGAGGAGGTCGGCCGGGTACTTCCTGTCCAGCTTGCGCGCATGGGGCGGTACGAGCTCGACGGCACGATCACGTTCGTCGCTGCCTCGGGTATGACCGATGCGTTCTTCCCGGCTGGCTCCCGGTTATCGGTCGGTGGAAAGAACGTCACCACACTCGTCGCGCACACCGGTCGTCCGGCTCGGATCGACGGCTATGCGGATGCCTCAGGCCGGATCGGTGACACCCTTCGTGAGATTGGCATCCGCTCGGCGGTTGGAGCGCCGATCAACGTCGAGGGCCGGTTGTGGGGCGTGATGGCTGTGGCATCGACCGTTCAGCAGCGGCTGCCCGCTGGCACGGAGGCTCGCCTCACGCAGTTCACGGAGTTGTTGGCGACGGCGGTCGCGAATGCTGAGAGCCGCGCTGGCCTTGCGCGGCTAGCGGAGGTGCAGGCCGCATTGCGGCGGGTCGCGACGCTGGTGGCCCAGGGCGTGCCCCCCGAGCAGCTGTTCGACGCGGTCGCCGATGAGGTCGCCCAAGTGCTTCCGGTCATGTCCGCGCGCGTCTGCCGCTACGAGTCGGACGGCACGATCACGTTCCTCGCGGCCGCGGAGCCGCCCGGCTCCCTGCTCCCGCCTGGCACCCGGCTCAAGCTCGGCGGGAAGAACCTCGCGACGCTCGTGTTCGAGACGGGCCGACCCGCGCGTCTCGACGATTTTGCCACCGAGGCTTCGGGGCCTATCGGTGCTGCCGGTCGTGAGACGCCCGTCGGGTCGGCGGTTGGGGCGCCGATCGTCGTCGAGAGTCGACTCTGGGGCGCGGTCATCTGCGGTTCGAAGGCTGGGAAACCGCTGCCGCCGGACATGGAGGCGCGCCTCACCGACTTCACGGATCTCGTCGCGATGGCGATCGCCAACGCGCAGAGTCGTGTCGCGCTGCGACCCGTCGAACGGATGCGCTCGCTGGCCGAGCAGATCACCGAGCACCAGCTCTCGGGGCGCCTGCCGGAGTCGGACGCTGCCGACGAGGTCGCTGCCCTGGGCCGGACTCTGAACGCGATGCTCGACCGCGTCGAGGCGGCGGTCGCGCGTGAACGGCGAGTGGTCAGCAACGCCAGCCACGAGCTACGCACGCCGCTGACGACGCTGCGCGCTGAAGTCGACCTCGCGCTGATGGGCGACCGCGACAAACCGGAGCTTCGCGCTGCGCTCGAGTCCGCCTCCGAGGAGGCGCGGCGGATGTCCCGACTAGCGGACGACCTGCTCGTGCTGGCGCGCGCGGACCAAGGCCGGCTGCCGCTGCGCCCTCGGCCGCTCGCGGCGCGTGAGCTGCTCGAACATGCCGCCGACCGCGCACGTGCGGCGACCGAGCTTCGTGCCCGTGCGATCGTCGTCGGCGAAGTGCCAGACCGTTGCGCGGTTCGCGCCGACCCCGACCGTGCCGCGCAGGCACTCGACAACCTGATCACCAACGCGCTGCGCTATGGCGATGGCACGATCACTCTGAGCGCTCGGAGCAACGATGATCACATCGAGCTGCACGTGTTCGACGAAGGGGACGGGTTTCCCGATGAGCTGCTTCCACGGGCGTTCGAACGGTTTGGGCGCGGCCA
>DATKFF010000215.1:0-4271 GCA_035511595.1 Solirubrobacteraceae bacterium
CGAGCGGATCACGGACGTCGAGCTCGAGCTGTTCGCGTTCGAGCCGGGGAGCATCGCCGCGTACGCGCGCGCGGCGTCGGCGCTCCGCCGCCGCTACCGGGGCGCGCGCTTCGACGTCGTCCACGCCCACTTCGGGCTGACGGCCTGGCCCGCGCTGGCGGTCCGCGCGGGCGCGCACGCGGTGACGCTGCACGGCACCGACCTCTCACACCCGCGCTCACGCGCGCTCACGACCACGGCGCTGCCGCTGCTCGACCTCGTCGCCGCGGTGTCGCAGCCACTGCTCGAGCAGGCTCCCCGCTGGGCGATCCGCTCACAGACTGCCGTGCTCCCGGCCGGCGTCGCCACCGAGCGCTTCAAGCCGATCCCCCGCGCCGAGGCCCGCGCGCGGCTCGGTCTGGCGCCGGGCGGCCCGTACCTGCTGTTCGCCGCCGATCCGACCCGGCCCGAGAAGCGCTATGACCGCGCCCGGTCCGTCGCCGGCGACGTCGAGCTGCTGTCGCTCGGGAGTGTCGACCCTGCGGAGGTGCCGCTGTGGGTCAACTCCGCCAACGCGGTGCTCGCGACGTCCGAGCGTGAGGGGTTCGGGCTCGCGGTGCTCGAGGCGCTCGCGTGCGACGTCCCTGTCCTCTCGACGCCCGTTGGCGTTGCCCCGGAGGCGCTCGACGGCATCGCCGGTACGTACTGCGGAGCGTTCGACGCCGCGGCCTGGAGGCGGGCACTCGCGCCACACCTCACGGACGCCGACCCGCGGGTGCGGGGACGCGGCCGCGCCGAGCAGTTCTCGACCGATCGGATGGCCACGCGGGTGGTCGAGGCGTGGCGTGCGCTCGCGCACTAGGTCCTCGCCGCGAGCCGTACGATGCGCCCATGAGCGGACTGGTTGACCGGATCGTCCAGCAGGACGCCTCGGCCGGTCTGCGTGAGCGCGGCAAGATCCGTCGCCGCGTCCGCTACCTGCGCAAGCTGCGCGAGCTGCAGCTGCGTGACCTCGGCGGCTTCGCGCTCGAGCAGCGCCGGCTCGGACGCGAGCGCCCGGACCTGATGCAGGCAAAGCTCGACGCCGCCGCGGAGACCGATCGTGAGCTGCGCGCCCTCGAGCGCGCGCTCGCCGAGCGGACGGCGCTGCGGGAGCTGCGTGAGCCGGGGATCGGCGGGGCGTGCGCGTCGTGCGGGACCGTCCACGGATCGAGCGACCGGTATTGCTCATGGTGCGGGCGCAAGCTCTGAGCGAGCGGCCCGTCACGGCCGAGCGCTGCGCCGGGTGCGGATCGCCGCTGGCCGAGGATCAGGAGTGGTGCCTCGAGTGCGGCGCCGCGCGCACGCAGCTACAGAGCCCGCCCGACTGGCGGGTCCCAGTCGCGGTCGTCGGCGTCGTCGTCGCGCTCGTGGTGGTCGGGCTGCTGATCGCCCTCGTCAGCCTCTCGATCCAGGCAAACCACGGCTAGCGGCCGCGCCCAACGCCGGCCACCACCGCGCCAGCCGCTCGCGCGCCGCCACCGCCAGCGGCGCGACCGCTAGCTCCGCCCCCGGGCCATCCGGCGCGTCGGGCGTCAGCTCCGCCATCGTCGCCGCGACCGACCGCGCCAGCGCGTCGAGCGCGTACCCACCCTCGAGCACGCACCCCAACGGCGTCCCGGCCGCATCCGCCGCGCGCCGGACCGACCGCGTCATCGCCGCGAACCCCTGCTCGGTGACCAGGCACTCAGCCAGCGGATCGTCGCGGTGCGCGTCGTAGCCCGCCGAGACCAGCACCAGCTCGGGCTCGAACGCCTCGAGCAGCGGCACGGCGACGTGCTCGACGAGCGATACGTAAGCCGCATCGCCGGTGCCCGGCGGGACCGGGAGGTTGACCGTGAAGCCCTCGCCGGCACCGGCGCCGACGTCGCTCGCCGGGCCCGTCCCCGGGTACAGCGGCGACTGGTGGATCGAGACGAACAGCACCTGGTCGCTCGTGTGGAAGATGTCGTTGGTCCCGTTGCCGTGGTGCACGTCCCAGTCGAGGACCATCACCCGCCTCAGGCCGCGCCGGTCGAGCGCGAACCGCGCCGCGACCGCGACGTTGTTGAACAGGCAGAAGCCCATCGCCCGCGTCGGCGTGGCGTGGTGCCCCGGTGGCCGGTGAGCGCTGAACGCATACGCCGCCTCGCGGTCGAGCAGCAGCTCGACCAGGCGCACCGCACCGCCCGCGGCGTGCAGCGCGGCCTCGAACGAGCGCTCGCTCACCACCGTGTCGGGATCGAGTGCGCGCCCGCCCAGCGCCGATGCCCGCTCGATCGCCGCGACGTACGCCTCCGGGTGGACGGCGGTGAGCACCTCGCGAGCCACCTCCGGCGAGCTGACCCGTTCGAATCCGAGCCAGTTCCGCGCGGCCAGCTCGCGCTCGATCGCGGTGATCCGCGCGGCCTTCTCCGGGTGCCCGCCGGTGTCGTGCTCGAGGGAGGAGGGGTGCGCCAGGAACACGCTCTCCATCGCGAGTACCGTACTGCCATTGGATGCGCTAGAGACTCAGGTTGCGGTGGTCGGGGCCGGCGCCGCCGGCCTGTACACGGCGATCTGCGCCGCGGGCGCGGGGGCCAGCGTGACGTTGATCTCGGCGACGCCGCTCGCTGAGTCATCCACCTACTGGGCCCAGGGTGGGCTGGCGGCGGCGATCGCCCCGGACGACAGCCCCGAGCTGCACCTCGCCGACACGGTCAGGGCCGGCCGCGGGGCGGTGCGCGAGTCCGCCGCGCGCGTGCTGTGCGAGGAGGCGCCGAGCGCCGTCGAATCCCTCTCAGAGCTCGGCGTGTGCTTCGACGCCGACCGGCGCGGGCGCCTCGCCCTCGGGCTCGAGGGTGGCCATTCGGTGCGGCGGATCGTGCACGCGGGCGGCGCCGCGACCGGCCAGCGGCTGATCCGGCAGCTCAGCGCGCTGGTCGCCGAGCACCCGCGGATCGAGGTGCTCGAGGACCGCCGGGTGGTCGCGCTGGTCCCGGCCGACGGGCGCTGTCAGGGCGTCGTCCTCCGGGGCGGCGAGCGACTGGCGAGCGCGGCGACGGTGCTCGCGACCGGCGGCGCCGCGGCGCTGTGGGCGCGGACGACCAACCCGGTCGGCGCCGTGGGCGGCGGGCTGCTGCTGGCGTACACCGCCGGGGCGGTGCTCGCCGACCTCGAGCTGGTCCAGTTTCACCCGACCGCCGTCGCCGCGATCAACGGCGGCGACGGGTTCCTCGTGACCGAGGCGATCAGGGGCGAGGGCGCGACGCTGCTCGACGCCGAAGGCGAGCGGTTCGTGGACGAGCTCGCGCCGCGCGACGAGGTCGCCCGCGCGGTGCAGCAGCAGATGGCCCGCAGCGGCGCACGGTCGGTCGACCTCGACATGCGTGAGGTCGACCCGGCGCTGTTCCCCAACGTCGTCGAGGCGCTCCGCCGCGCGGGCATCGACCCCGAGAACGAGCTCGTGCCAGTCGCGCCGGCCGCGCACTACATGATGGGAGGAGTCGCGACCGACCTGCACGGGCGCGCGACGCTGCCGGGCCTGTACGCGGTCGGGGAGTGCTCGTGCACTGGCCTGCACGGCGCCAATCGCCTCGCCTCCAATTCGCTGACGGAGTGCTTCGTGTTCGGGGCCCGCGCCGGGCGCTCGGCGGCCGCCGAGCCGGCGCCCGACCCCGCGGCGGTGAACGCGGCCGACGCGCCACCGCTCGGCTCGCCGATGCCCTCGCCCGAGAGCCGAGCGGCGCTCTGGCGCGACGCCGGGATCGAACGCGACGCGCGCGGCCTGGGGGAGCTTGCAGACGATCCGCACCCGCTCGTGCGGCTGATCGCGGGCGCGGCGCTCACCCGGGAGGAGACCCGCGGGGCCCACCGGCGCAGCGATTTCCCCCAGCTCGACCCGACGCTCGACGGCGAGCACGTAACCGTTCGGAAGACGGGCGGGCCCGAGCTCCAGCACTGGACCTGAGCAGGGTAAAAGCTTTCGCTCGCACCGACGTTAATCGCGAAACACACCAACTTTTCGCTTAACGTTGAGTTAATACGTACGGTCTAGTGCAATTCACAAGCTGGCGACATACTCACCCGGCGATTGGAACGGATGCGCCTCAGGCAGGGGTGCCGAAAGGAGTCGTGCATGTACCGATTTAGTCGCGCGATCTACCGGGAGCTGGCCGACGACATCGTCGAAGACCAGCACGCCGTCGGGTCGCGCATGAATCATGAACGCGTGCTTCGCGCGTGCGAGGCCGCGGTCGAACGGTTGGCGACCGATCGTCGTTACTTCGCTCATC
>DATKFF010000216.1:0-10748 GCA_035511595.1 Solirubrobacteraceae bacterium
GCCCACACCGGACGCTGTCTGTGCGGTGCCGTCGCCTATGAGGTGCGGGGCCCGCTGCGCGACGTCCTGATCTGCCACTGCGAGGAGTGCCGGCGGTGGCACGGCCACGTGTCGGCCTCCACCGCGGCGGCGAAGGAGGACCTCATGCTCGTCGAGCAGCGGGGGCTGCGGTGGATCGACAGCCCGCGCAGCGACGCCGGCGCACGGCGTGGCTTCTGCGCCGAGTGCGGCTCGAGCCTGTTCTGGGACCCGCCCGGACGTGCGACGATCAGCATCGCCGCCGGGACGCTCGACAGGGCGCCGGGTTTGCGCGTCGTGGGCCACTGGTACGCCTCACAGGCCGGCGACTATTACGAGCTCCCCAAAGACGGCCTCCCGCGCCACGAGCGCGGCGGCGAAGCAGAGCTTTCTTAAGCAACTATCGGGTGAGAGAATCAAGCCGATGAACACGGCGCGCGCACGGAAACTTCACGCGGGACCGTCGCTTGTCGACAGCGCCGAGCAGGCACTTCGCAACTGGCTGGCGCCGGGTCGCCATCGCACCGGCGATCGGCTCCCGCCGGAGCACGAGGTCGCGAAGATGTTGGGGATCTCCCGGGGCACTCTGCGGACCGCCCTGCAGCGGCTCGAGGACACGGGCGAGATCGTGCGCCGCCAAGGAAGTGGCACCTTCGTCGGTCGCGTGGCGGTGCCGAGCCAGCTCGACGAGCGGCTCGAGCGGCTCGAGCCGTATTCGTCGCTGGCCAAGCGCCGCGGCGTGACCCTGTCTGCGACCAAGCTGCGGATCGAGCGACGGGAGGTGGGTCGCGAAGTCGGCGAGCTGCTCGGGCTGGATCCGAGCACGCCGGTCACCACGATCTTTCGCATCCTGCTGGCGAGTGGCAGCCCGGCGGCGGTCATGTTCGACATTGCCCACCCATCGGTCGAGCTGCCGGGCCTCGCCGCGCTCGAGCGCGCCCTCGAACGGGGGCAGATGGTGCTGGACGTGCTGATCGAGCTCGGCGTCGCGGTCGCGTTTGCGCGAACGCACGTGATCCCGTGCCTCGTGACCCCGCGTGAGCAGGTCGGAAAGGCGCTTGCGATCCGGCGCACGACCGCGGCGCTCGAGCTCGAGGAGGTGATCTACACGGGGGGAGGCGAGCCGGTCGCTTATTCGCGCGACCTGTTCGCGCCCGGAGCGCTGGACGTGCGGGTGATGCGCTCCCTCGACGCGACCGGACCGACGCCGGTCGGGGCCGGCGCCGACGGCGGACGGCGCTCGCGCTAGCTCTCCGCTTAACTCCAGGGGTAAGGGCTGTGCGAGACGGGGTGCAACTCGCCGCTGCGGAAGCGGTCGTAGCAGAACGGGCGCAGCAGCGAGGAGTGCTCTCCGCGGAGGACGCGCGCAATTTCCCGCCCCACCGCGATCATCTTGTAACCGTGATTCGAGTCTGCGGCGACGTAGACGTTGGGGCGCATGTAATCGAACACCGGAAAGTTGTCCACCGTGAACGCCCCGACTCCTCCCGAGCGCGCCTGCCGGTAGAGGCGGCGAGAGCCGGCGAACCGTTCGAGGCAGTGCGACAGCGCTGCGCACCACATGTCGGGGAAGCCGGAGTCGACCGTGCCGGTGGGGTACGGATCGATCTCGAACGTATTCCCTAGGCGGATGGGCGCCGCGCCGCCCTGCACGCTCGAGCGGTCGGGCTTGAAGTAGACGCCCCACGGCTCATCGGTGATGAGGCGCCCGTCGTCGTCCCGGAGCGGCTGGTCCGAGTCGAGATGAATCACCGCGGATGAGCGCCCGTCTGCGGTCACGAACGTCGCCGGGTCGACGAGAACCTCCCCCTCCTGTAGGTACCAGTAGGTCCACATCGGCTGGTCCGGCACCTGCGTTCCGTCGGGCTGACGCACATCCAGGCGGGCGGGCAGGCCCAGCTGCTCCCAGACCGACGCGATCCACGGGCCCACCGCGACGACCACCTGCTCGACCTCGATCGTGCCCGCCGTCGTCTTCACCGAGGTCACGGCGCCGGCGCCGTCGATCTCGAAGCCCGTGACCTCGACGCCCTCGAGAATCTCGGCGCCCGCAGCACGGGCCTTATCGGCCAGGCCGAACATCGACTCGCGGTTGAACGCGTAGCCACCCGCCTGCTCGTGGAGGCACACTGTGATTCCGGATGCTCGCCAGTCGGGATACAGCGAGCGCATGTGGGCGGTGACCTCCTCCTCGCCGAGGTAGAGCTCGGACGGATAGCCGATCCGCTGCTGGCGTTCGTGCACCTCGATCAGGTCGCCCTCCTGTGCGGGCGGGCCGAGCGCGATGTAACCGCTGCCGTGGTAGTGAAACGCCTTCGGGTCGGACTCCCACACCTCGACGCACGCCGCCATCAGATCGGACATCGCCGGCTGGAAGTAGTTGTTGCGCACGACCCCGCAGGCGATTCCCGACGCGCCGGCCGCGACACCGGTCTTGTCCACGACGAGCACACGCTCGCCGAGCTGGGCGAGGTGCCAGGCGGTAGAGAGGCCGTGGACCCCGGCGCCGATCACCAGTACCGGGACGTGGCTGGGGACTTCGCCGGGCATCAAACTGGTGGCTGTGGTCACGGGATTGTGTTGCCGATAGCGCAATGCCTTTGCCTTATACGCTACGCGAGGCTACCGCCAGTCGTGGAACCGGTCAAGGCACCCGTGACTCGCCCCCGTCTGATGTACAAATTCATTCACGGTCGATGAGCCCCTCTCGTATCCCCCACCGCGCGCCGCGCGTCGTAAGGGTTCCGCTCACATGGACGCTCGAGCCGGAGCGCGCCGCATTGCTCGTTCGCGACGACGCGTGGCCATTCGCGCTACTCGGGCGATGGGCCGGCGGCGGAGCGTTGATCGGCTCGGACCCGGTGAAGGTCGCGTCCGACGAGGATGACCCGTTCGCGCTGCTCGACGACCAGCCGGCGGTCGACTACAGCGGCGATGCGGTCGCGGGAGGCTGGTTCGGCTGGCTCGGCTACGAGCTCGGGCACCGGCTCGAGCCGATCGGCGCGAGCCCACCGCCCGTGCGCCGGGAGCCACCCTTTCGACTCGCCTACTACGACCACGTGCTGCGCCTGGACCGCACCGGGCAGTGGTGGTTCGAGGCGCTCTGGACGCCGCCACGCGCCAATGCGCTTCGAGCGCGTCTGCGCGCGCTCGAGGCGCGGGCGGCCCGCTCGCCCCAGCCGCGTCCGTTTTCGACGAACACGTGGCGAGCGACGCCCGTCGGCGCCGGCCACGCGCTCGCGGTCAGCGCTTGCCGCGAGCGGATCCACGCCGGCGACCTGTTCCAGGCGAACATCTGCGTCCGGCTGGAGTCACGGCTGAGCGGTGCGCCGATAGATCTGTTCGCGGCAGCGGCCGCGCGCCTGCGACCTGACCGCGCTGCGTTCATGTCCGGTCCGTGGGGCGCCGTGGCGAGCCTCTCTCCAGAGCTGTTCCTAGAGCGCCACGGGCGCCGGATCCGCAGCGCGCCGATCAAGGGCACCCGTCCGCGGCCCGCAGACCCCGTGCTGGCCGCCGGCCAGCGCCGCGCGCTGCTGGCCTCCGAGAAGGATCGCGCGGAGAACGTGATGATCGTCGACCTCGTTCGCAACGACCTCGGTCGGGTCTGCATCCCGGGCTCGATCCGCGTCGACGCGCTCGCTGAGGCACGCCCCCACACCGGCGTCTGGCACCTCGTGTCCGAGGTCAGCGGCGAGGTGCGGGACGATGTCGGCGATGGTGCCCTCGTCCGTGCGGCGTTTCCGCCCGGCTCGGTGTCGGGGGCGCCAAAGGTCGCGGCGATGAACGTAATCGCCGAGCTCGAGAGCACGGCGCGAGAGGTTTACACCGGGGCGATCGGCTTCGCCAGCCCGGTCGCGGGGCTCGAGCTCAGCGTCGCCATACGCACGTTCGAGTTCCGCGGAGGCCATGCCTGGCTCGGCGTCGGCGGGGGCGTCGTCGCCGACTCGGAACCACTCGCGGAGGCGGCGGAATGCGCGACCAAGGCGGACCCGCTGCTCGCCGCGATCGGCGCCAGGGTCCTCGACGATCGCGCAGCGGCGTCGACCCGCGTGGCTCGTCCCATCCCTCGACGCCTCGGGCCCAAGCCGGTGCCGCGCCCGGACCCCGCCGCGGGGGTGTTCGAGACTCTGCTTGTGCTCGGCGGCCGGCCGATCGGGCTCGAGGCCCACCTGCGGCGGCTCGGATCGAGCGTGGAGACGGTCTACGGCAGCCTGCTTCCGGCCGATCTCGAGCACGACCTGCTGGCGGCTGCGGCGCAGCTCGAGCGAGGGCGCCTGCGAGTCAACGTCCGCCCGCGCGCCGACCGCGCCGACCGCGTCGACGTCGACCTCGAGCCGACCGCGCCCGTGAAACGGCGAGTGCCGGTGGGGCTGCGACCGGTCACGGTCCCCGGCGGCCTCGGCTGCCACAAGTGGGTCGATCGCCGGCTGCTGGCCGCGCTCGCCGCCGACGGGCAGGCAGAGCCACTTCTCTGCGACGTGGACGGTCTCGTGCTCGAGGCGGGCCGCGCGAACGTGTTCCTGGTCGAAGACGGGCACCTCGCGACGCCGCCCGCCGACGGGCGGATACTCCCCGGGGTGACACGGGCGCGGGTGCTCGAGCTGGCACGCGAGCTGGGTTTCGATGTTCGCGTCGAGCCGATCGACCTGGACCGCATCAATCGCGCGAAGGAGATCTTCGTGACCGGTGCGATCGGCGGCGTCGAGCCGGCTCAGCTCGAAGGGCGTAGCGCGGGCGGTGTCGCCGTGACGGCCCGACTCGCGCGGGCGTGGCGGAGCTGGGCGAAGCAGGCCGCCACCAGCGAGAACATTCTCAGCGGCGTCGGGCGCCTGACCGCTTAGGGCATCGATGGGCATCGCGCTCGGGCTCGGTGCGGCTCTCTGCTGGGGTCTCGCGGACTACTTTGCCGCCGTCGCGTCGCGAACGGTCGGCGCGCCCCGGGTGGTGCTGGGATTCCACCTGGTCGCGATGCTTCCGTTGACGGTGCTGGTGCTCGCGACCGGCGCGCTGGCGCCAGTGAAGCTCGATCAGCTCCCTGTGTTCGTGTTGCTCGGCGCGGTCGGCTGGCTCTCGTATCTCGCGTTCTACGGCGCCCTCGCGATCGGGCCGATCTCGGTCCTCAGCCCGATCGTGTCGGGCTACGCGGCGGTCACCGTTCTGCTCGCCGTCCTGATCAGCGGTGAGGTGCTGTCCCCGGGCCAAACGGTGGCGGTCGCGATCACGATCGCCGGTGCGATGGTGGCCTCGGCGAACATCCGGGAGATCGCCAGCGCCAGGCTCGAGCGCAAGTCGCTGCTCGCGTTCCCGCTGGCGCTGGCGGCGATGGTGCTCCTCGGCGGCTTCGTCTTCGGTGTCTCCTACTACCACAACCGGATCGGCTGGCTCGGGCCGATCTTCCTCGCGCGTGGAGCGACAACGCTATTCCTGCTCGCGGAAAGGGCCACGACCGCCAAACCGCACTCGCGCCTGCTCCCCCGCGAGGTACTACCTGCGATCGTGTTGCTCGCGTTCCTGGACACGGGGGGCTACGTGTTCTTCAACGTCGGCGTCAGGCACGCGGCGACATCGGTCGTGGCGACGGCCTCGGCCCCGTACGCGCTCGTGCCTGTCGTGATGGGGGTTTTGCTGCTGCGAGAACGCCCGACTCGAACGCAATGGTCCGGCGTGGCGCTGGTGATCGGCGGGCTGATCGGACTCGGGCTGAGCACCTAGGTCAGCTCGCGGGCCCACACCGAGGTCCGCACTTCTCACCGATTGAACAAAATGGTATAAGAGGTGGGTGGCAATCTGCACCTATTGGCTCACGCCCGTGAGCCGAGGGCGAACGAGGAGAGGAGATCGGAATGGCAGTTGACGCCACCGGGGCGGCGACGATCGCTCCTGAGCAGGTGTTCGGCGGAACGGTCGCGACGGTGATTGCGAGCGACCGCATCGAGCCGCCCCCGGCCACGCTGGAGGAGGCGCGCAGCGCGCCCGGGCGGAGCGCGCGGATCGAGGCGATTACCCGCCTGATCGAGGAGCAGGGCGTCAAGTACGTGTTCTTCCAGCAGGTCTCGATCACCGGCCGCGTCATGGGCAAGGGCGTCGTGTCGACGTTCTTCCCGGAAGTGGCGAGGCGCGGCTACCAGCTCGTCTACGGAGCGACCGCAAACCTGTTCACCGACCGGCATGGCAACTACATCGGCTTCGGTCCCGAGGAGTCCGAGCTGGCGGCGATGGCAGATCTCGACACGTTCGCCGTGCTGCCGTGGGACAGGCGCGTGGCCCGCGTGTACTGCGACTGTTACGACACGGAGACCGGCGAGCTGCTCGACGCCGATCCGCGCCAGAACCTCAAGCGGGTGGCCCACGAGTTCGAACAGGAGCTCGGATACCAGTTCCTGATCGGGATCGAGCCCGAAACGATGTGGCTCAAACGCCCGGTGGACGGGGCCGAGCCCGAGGGCGTGACGAAGCCCTACTGCTACCACATCCACCAGTTCGAGGAGCTCCGGCCGGTGCTGCTCGACGTGGTCGATTGGGGACAAAGCCTGGGGCTCGACATGAGCTACGGCGACCACGAGGACGCACCCGGTCAGCTCGAGCTCAACTTCCGCTTCGACCGTCCATCGCGGACCGCGGATAACTTGACCACATATCGACAGGTGTGCGCCGCAGTGGGCCGCAAGCACGGGGTGCTGCCGTCATGGATGCCCAAGCCGTTCACGGGCGTGTCGGCGAACGGCCACCATCACCACTTCACCCTCGTCGACGAGAGCGGCAACAACGTTTTCCACGACCCCGACGGACCCGCACAGCTCTCGGAGCTCGGCCGCCATTTCCTCGGCGGCATGCTCGAGCACTTCGCCGCGCTGATGTGCGTCGGAAACCCGACCGTGAACTCCTACTCCCGCATGTGGGACACCGGCTTCTGGGCGCCGGTCTACAAGAACTGGGGCTGGCAGAACCGCACGACGACCGTGCGCGTCGCTACCGGCGGGCGGTTCGAGTATCGCGGCGTCGATTCATCGTGCAACCCTTACCTGACAACCGCGGCGCTCCTGCAAGCGGGCCTTGACGGCGTGCGGCGCGGACTCGACCCAGGCCCGCCGCAGCAGCGCAACACCTACGAGCTGCTGGCCCAGGGTGCCGAGCTCGAGAAGGTGCCCGACAGCCTCGGCGACGCGCTCAAGGCGCTAGCGAAGGACGAGGTTGTGAAGGCCGCGATGCCCGGGCGGCTGTACAAGGTCTTCGAGCACTACAAGCGCGACGAGTGGGAGCGCTACCTGGCGGCCGTCACCGACTGGGAGCGCAACGAGTACCTGGAGGTGCTGCCGTGATGTCGCCGATCGGAGACCGCTAGCGATGTGCGGGATCGCCGGGATCATCTACAAGAACGGGAACGGAGCCCATCGGCTCGGCCGCGACATCACGAGCATGCTTCAGGCGATGAAGCACCGCGGCCCCGACTCGACCGGCTACGCCCTGTACCACGCGCCGGGTCAGGAGCTCGTGCTGAGGATCAAGCTCGCCGACGCTGACACCGGGGTGGGTGGGACCAAATCATTGGAGTTCGAGGACGACCTGCGCCGCCACCGCAGAGAGGTCGAGCATCGGCTTGCCGGCGCCGGAGCGATCGTCCGCAGTCTCGAGGATGTCAACGAGTACACGCTGACGGCCACGCTCTCCTACTCGGGTGACGTCAAGCGGCTCGCCGACCATGTCGAGTCGGTGCCGGGCGCAGAGGTCCTCTCGGCCGGGCACGCGCTCGAGATCATCAAGGACCTGGGCGACGCGAAGACGGTCGGGGCCGGGTATCACCTCGACGACTACTTCGGCAGTCACGGCATCGGCCACGTGCGGATGGCGACGGAATCCGACGTCGACATCTCGAATGCGCATCCGTACTGGGCCTACCCGTTTTCCGACGTCGCCGTCGTCCACAACGGCCAGCTGACGAACTATCACCACTGGCGGCGCCGGCTCGAGCGCGCCGGCCACCGGTTCGCTTCCGAATGCGATTCGGAGATCATCGCGGTGTACCTGGCGCAAAAGTTGGAGTCGGGGATGGAACTCGAGGATGCGATGCGCCAGAGCCTCGAGGACCTCGACGGCGTGTTCACCTACATCTGCGTCTCCGAGGACGCACTCGGGATGGCCAAGGACGAGCTCGCCGCAAAGCCTCTGGTGCTCTACGAGGGAGACGACATGGTCGCATTGGCATCCGAGGAGATGGCGATCCGGGCCGTTCTCGACCACGAGATCGAGACGCGTGATCCGTACGAGGGCGAGGTGATGGTATGGACACGGTGATCGCCGACGATGGTCCGCGGTACGACGCGCGTGGGCTTGTCGAGCTCGACGAGGTGGTTCCTCGGATCAGCGAAATCGACGGCGACCACGCAACGTTCGACGCCAGCGCCCTGACGACCAGGCGGATCAACCTCGAGCTCCGGTGGCTGCTCTACGAGCGCGGCATCAAGGACGTCACCGTCCTCAACCCCGGCGCGCGCCATTCCCTCGGAGCAGGCATCCTGACGCGCTGCCGGATCACCTTCGACGGCAGCCTCGGCTACTTCGCGTGCGGGATCATCGACGGCCCGGAAGTGCACATCACAGGGCGCGTCGGCTGGTCTGCATGCGAGAACATGATGTCCGGAGTCGTCGTCATCGATGGCAACGCCGGCTCGCTGATGGGAGCGGCGGTTCGCGGGGGCGACATCGTCGTCAGGGGCCAGGTCGGAGCGCGCACCGGGATCGACCAGAAGGGCGGCACGATCATCGTCCTCGGGAACGCCGGATCGATGACCGCCTTCATGATGCAGCGCGGCCGCCAGATCCTCTGTGGCGATGTCGGGGCCGGTCTCGGCGACTCGATGTACGACGGCACCATCTACGTCGCCGGCAAGGTGAAGTCCCTCGGGATCGACTGCGTGGAGGGTGAGTGGACCGAGGCCGACACCGAGCTGATCGAGAGAAAGTTCGCGATTCACGGCCTGGGCACGCCGCCTGCGTTCGAGAAGTTCGTCTGCGGCAAGAAGCTCTACAACTACGACAACCTCGAGCCGTTCGAGCGCAAGCTCGTCCTCTAGGGAGACGCCCCATGACCGACGAGACCGCCCCTTCGCCCCACAACCGGCTCGGCCACAGCCGGATCTTCACTCCCGAGGTGATCGACGACATCCACGTCAAGTCAGAGCTCGGCCGCTACCGGATGCGCGGCTTCTCGATGTTCAAGAAGATCCCCCACTGGGACGATTTGATGTTCCTGCCGGGGACGCTGACCCGGTTCGTGATCGAGGGCTACCGCGAGAGGTGCGACACGCGCACCGTGCTCGGCGCGCGGTTCGCCAAAAAGCCGATCGAACTCGACATTCCGGTCTACATCACTGGAATGAGCTTCGGCGCGCTGTCGCTCGAGGCGAAGATGGCGCTCGCGAAGGGAGCGTCGATGGCCGGAACCGCCACGTGCTCGGGCGAGGGCGGCATGATCCCGCCCGAGCGCGAGCTCTCGACCAAGTGGTACTACCAGCTGATCCAGAGCCGCTACGGCTTCAACCCTCACCACCTGATGCTTGCGGACGCATGTGAGTTCTTCATCGGCCAGGGTTGCAAGGTCGGCCTCGGCGGGCATCTGATGGGGCAGAAGGTGACCGAGCAGGTCGCCGAGATGCGCTCGTTGCCCGCCGGAATCGACCAGCGCTCACCTGCCAGGCACCCCGATTGGCTGGGCCCTGACGATCTGTCCCTAAAGATCCAGGAGATCCGCGAGGCGACCAATTACGAGATCCCGATCCAGCTCAAGCTCGGCGCCGCCCGCGTCTACGACGACGTCCGCATGGCCGCCAAGTGCAGCCCCGACATCATTTACCTCGACGGCGCCGAGGGCAGCACCGGCGCCGGCCCGCACATCGCAACCGAGGAGACCGGGATCCCGCTGATGGCGGCGATTCCGGAGGCGCGGCGAGCGCTCGAGGATGTCGGCCTCGCCGACGAGATCGACCTCGTCGTCGCCGGCGGGATCCGCAACGGCGGCGACGTGGCCAAGTGCCTCTCGCTCGGGGCGACCGCGGTGGCGATCGGCACCTCGGCGCTGATGGCGCTCAACTGCAACAAGGAGATCCCCGGCGTCACCGACTACGAGGGCACGGTGGGCGTTCCCGCCGGCCAGTGCTACCACTGCCACACCGGCCGCTGCCCGGTCGGCATCACAACGCAGGACCCGGAGCTGCGAAAGCGGCTCGTGGTCGACGAAGCCGCGGACCGCGTCTACAACTTCCTGCACACGTTGACGCTCGAGTGCCAGATGCTCGCGCGCGCGTGCGGCAAGACGAATGTGCACAACCTGGAGCCCGAGGACCTGTGCGCGCTGACCGTAGAAGCGTCGGCGATGGCGCGCGTGCCGCTCGCGGGGACCGACTACATCCCCGGCCAGACCGAGGAGCGCGCGCTCGCCGAGATCAAGCGCATGCTCGAGCGACACATCGAGAACCCGATCGATTACCTCGCGGGCGAGGCGGAGGCAACGACGGCGGCAGAATCATGACCGACTCGACGCCGCACGCCGGGCCGCGCCACGTCCCCGCCGAGCCCGAGAAGATCATCGGGATCGACGCGGAGTACCTCTCCGGGCAGCGTTTCCCCTACCAGGAGGACATCTCGCTCGTCGAGGACGTCGATCTTCTGGCCGCGACGCCGGGCGAGGACATCAACTGGCTCGAGGACGTGACGCTGCTCGAGGAGGAGGGCAT
>DATKFF010000217.1:0-6841 GCA_035511595.1 Solirubrobacteraceae bacterium
CGTCTCCGAAGTGATCTCGCTGATCTGCCGGCTCGCCGGGACCGACGTGCGGCCCGACATCCGGGGCCAGGGCACCCCGCACGGGGAGATCGACCGCCAGTGGGTCGACGCGACCAAGCTTCGCGAGCTGACCGGCTGGGAGCCGGTCGTCGGGCTCGACGAGGGACTCCGGCGAACGATCGAGTGGTACCGCGCGCATCCCGAGGCCTGGCCGCGCTTCTAAACTCAAAAGAGCGATGTCCGGACACTCCAAATGGCACTCCATCAAGCACAAGAAAGCGGTCGTCGACGCGCGCCGCGGCCAGCAGTTCACCAAGCTCGCGCGTGCGATCACGGTCGCGGCCAAGGAGGGCGGCGGCGATCCCGAGGGCAACTCGACGCTGGCGCTGGCGATCCAGAAGGCCCGCGACGCCTCGATGCCGAAGGACAACATCGAGCGCGCGATCGCCAAGGGCACGGGGGAGGGCTCCGACGGCGAGCAGATCGAGACCGTGCTGTACGAGGGCTACGGCCCCGGCGGGGTCGCGCTCCTGATCGAAGCGGTGACTGATAATCGCAACCGCACCGGCGCCGAGATGCGGCACCTGCTCTCGAAGAATGGCGGAAACCTCGGCGAACCCGGATCCGTCTCGTACCTGTTCGACAAGCAGGGCGTGATCGTCGTCGACGCGACCCGCTACGACGAGGACGACCTGATTCCCGCCATCGACGCCGGGGCGCTCGACATCTCGGTCGACGAGGACGTGTTCGAGGTGATCACCGAGCCCGGTGACCTCGTGGCGGTTCGCGACGCGCTCACCAACGCCGGCGTCGAGATCGAGAGCGCCGAGCTCAGCCAGCGGCCGAAGTCAAGGGTTCCGGTCGACGAGGCCGACGCCACAAAGCTGCTGCGGCTGATCGACTCGCTGGAAGAATCCGACGACGTAGCGGCCGTCCACGCGAACTTCGACGTGGACAGCGCGGTGCTCGAGCGGATCGCTTCCTGAGCGGCTTCGCTACATTCCCGCGCCGATGCTGAAGCGAACGCTGACGATTTCGGCTGCCGTCGCGGTCGCCGTCGGTATCGCGGCCTGTGGCGGCTCCACGGCACCGGGCGTGCAGCTCGCACCCGGCGGCGGTGGAACTCAGGCGGCGGTCCCGACGACGCCAACCGTCCCGGCGCAACTCTCAACGAAGCCCGTGGTGCAGGTCCCGAGCAGCTGCTCGAACACGCAGCTCGTGACCAAGGACCTGATTCCGGGCACCGGCCAGGTGGCGCAGGCTGGCCAGAGCGTCACGGTCAACTACGTCGGCGTGCTGTGCAGGACCGGCAAGGAGTTCGACTCCTCGTGGAAGCGCAACCAGCCGTTCACGACCACGCTGACCAGCGGCGCGGGCGGTGTGATTGCCGGCTGGGTGAAGGGCATCCCCGGGATGCGGGTCGGCGGGCGCCGCGAGCTGATCATCCCGGCGAGCCTGGCGTACGGGAAGACCGGCAGCCCTCCGACGATCCCGCCTAACTCGCCGCTCGTCTTCGTCGTCGACTTGCTTTCTGTCGGCTAGAGCGCTCGTCCTCGCCGCTGCCGCCGTCGGCGATGGCGGCCGCTAGCCGCCGCGCCCGGTAAAGCGGTACCGAGTCGCCGATCCCCTTCAGGCGGTGGCGCCCGGCGAACGACCAGTCGTAGGCGTCCGGGGCCGCGTCCCGGAGCTCCTTGGTGCACAGCACGCTGCCGGGTCGGGCGATCGCCGTCACGCGGCTGGCGAGGTTGACGGCGTGCCCGTAGAGGTCGCCGGCGCGCGCCAGCGCGCTCCCGAGGGCCACGCCCGCGCGGAGGCTGGGGAGATCGGCCTCCTCGGCCGCCTCGAGCAGCGACAGCGCCGCCCCGACCAGCGGCTCCGGCTCACGCGAGGTGAGCATCGCGGCATCGCCGATCGTCTTCACGAGCCGCACCTGGGAGCTGGCGGCGTCCGAGGCCAGCTCCCCGAATCGCCCGACGACGCCGCCGAGCTCCTCGGCCTCGATCTCGGCGCCGAGCGTCGTGAACCCGACCATGTCCGCGAAGCACACCGCGGTCTCCTGCTCGCCGACGATGTGCCCCGCCTCGAGTTCCGCGCGGCTGAGGACGCCCCGCTGCACGTTCTCACGCAGGTGGCCCTTGTAGGCCGAGAGCAGCACCGGGCTGACGGCCGGAACGAGCTGCTCGGCCAGCTCGGCAAACCGCCACGCCACGTCCTGCTCACTGTCGCCGGGCTGCAGGAACGCGTCGGCGAACCCGGCCATCGAGCTTGCCGCGACCCGCGACATGGCCTCGCCGAGCACGCGGGTGATCTCCGCGATCGCGTCCTCGCCGAGCCCCGCCTCGAGGAACATCCTGGTCGATTCGGCGGCCGCCGCGTCCTCCTCGGTGAACACCCGGTCCTCGGGTCCGGACGCGGGCAGACCCAGCAGCCGCCGGATCCGCACGAGCAGCTCCGCCGGCACGCCGGTCCGCTGCGCGATCTCCACGGCCGTGTACTGGCCCCCGAGGACGCGCTCGAGCGGCAGCAGCGCGAGTCGCTGCTCGGCGACGGCACCCTTCAGCTGCTGCAGGGTGAACCCGTCCGCGGCGAGTCGCTCGAGCAGCTCGACGCGGGCGGCGCGCTCGTCTCCCTCGAGTCCGTCGAGCAGTCCGGCGGCGGCGAAGTCCATTGCTGCATCCTTCCTGAAAACGTCTCCGCTAGCATCGTGCGCCCTCGCAGTGCCACCCTAACGGCGCTGCTCAGAACACCGTCCCTCGCTTTAGCCATGCTCTCGATCTTGATGCCCGTCTACAACGAGCGCGAACGCGTCGAACGCGCGATCGCGGAGGTGCTGGAGACCGAGCTGCCCACGGAGTTCGAGCTGATCGTCGTCGACGATGGCTCCACCGACGGCACGCGTGAGCTCCTTCGTGACGGGAACTGGGACGGGCGGGTGCGCCTGTTCGAGCATCCGGAGAACCGCGGCAAGGGGGCGGCGGTCCAGACGGCGCTCAGCCAGGCCGAGGGCGAGTACGCGGCGATCTTTGACGCCGACCTCGAGTACGACCCCGCCGACCTGGCGCTGCTGATGCCGCCGCTGCTCGACGGTCGCGCCAATGCCTGCTTCGGCGTGCGGGCGTTCGACGGGTACACGAGCCACTCGTTCCTCTTTGTGCTCGGCAACAAGGGCGTTACGCTCGCCTGCAACCTGCTGTTCAACGTGTACCTGCACGACATCATGACCTGCCACAAGATGATCCGCACCGACGTGTTCCGAAGCCTTCCGTTGCGCTCTCCCGGCTTCGCGATCGAGCCCGAGATCACCGCCCGCCTCGTGCAGCGCGGCGAGCGGATCTTCGAGGTCCCGGTCCACTACCGGGCGCGGTCCAACGAAGAGGGCAAGAAGCTCACGGCGGTCGACGGCTTCCGCGTGATCGGTACCCTCGTTCGCTGTCGAGTGTCGCCGGCGTAGGCGCCCGATGGAGGCCCAGACCGTCGCGCAGGAACCTGCCCGGCGCACGGGTGCCGACTCAGCCACCGGCGACGGGCCAGGCGGGCTGTGGGCCACGGCGACGCGTTCGCCGTTCCTGGTTTCCTCCGTGGTGTGCGTGGCACTGGCCGCGATCTCGGCGGCCGTGCTTCCGACCGTCCCGAGCTACGACCCATGGTCGTGGATCGTGTGGGGGAAGGAGGTCACCGACCCGCACCTCGGCTTCTTCGTCGGCGGCGGGCCCTCGTGGAAGCCGCTGCCGGTCATGTTCACGACCGTGTTCGGGCTGTTCGGCGGCGCCTCGCCGACGCTCTGGGTGATCGCGGCTCGGGCCGGCGGGTTGCTCGGATTGGTGGCGGCGTACCGGCTCGCGACGCGGCTGATCGGCGCTCCGTGGTGGGCCGCGGCGGGCGCGGGGCTGATCGCGGTCGCGGGCATCGTATTGACGCAGGACTGGGCGTATTACATGTTCCGCGGCACCACCGAGCCGATGCTGATCGCGGCGTGGCTGTGGGCGATCGACCGCCACCTCGACGGGGACCGGGTGACCGCGTTCCTGCTCGGCGTGGCGACCGGGCTGATGAGGCCCGAGGCGTGGCCGTTCGTGTTCGTGTACGCGCTGTGGTTGTGGTTCTACGAGCCGGCGTTCCGTGGGCCGTGGATGCGCGCGCTGCTGATCGCGGGCCTCGCCGCACTCCCGTTCTTCTGGTTCGTGCCGCCGTGGATCAGTACGGGGCAGCCGTTCCTCGCCGCCACGCACGCACACGACTACAACGGGCACCTCGGCTCGAACCGGTTCCTGGAGGTGCTGCGGCGGGGCGTCGATCTGCAGACGCTGGGGGTGCTGATCCTGGCGCTCGTCGCGACCGCGATCGCGGTGCTCAGGCGGCAGGTGGTGACGATCGCGCTGGCGGTGATCGCGGCCGCCTGGTGGGTTGTCGTCGTCGCCGAGACGCTCGACGGCTATCCGGGGCTCGAGCGCTTCTACCTGCCCGCCGCAGCGATCACGTGCGTGCTGGCCGGCGTGGCTGTGGTCGAGCTCGCGCAGCTGGCCGCGCGCGCCGTGCGCAGCGCGGCGCGGGCCCCGCTCGCTCAGGCGGCGGCCGCCGCAGCCGTCGTCGTCGCCCTGCTGGCGTTTGCCACGACGTTCGTCACCGGGCGGATCTCGGTCGCCCGCGCCCAGGACTCGATCGCGTCACACGCGGTCACACGGCTCGATCAGCTGTCCGCCGCCGTCGCCGCGGTCGGAGGGCACAACGCGGCGTACCCCTGCCACTCGAGCTTCACCGCGGTCAACCACTCAGTTCAAACCGCGCTTGCCTGGAAGCTCCACGTGACGCTCGGGCGCGTCGGAACGTCGATGCGGCACCAGGGCCTGCTGTTCCTCGGCCCGCACGACTCGATCGACGGGGGGGCGCCACGGGTCGACCACCGGCTCACGAGCCGGCAGCTGATCGCCCGCGCCGGCGTGTGGCGGGTCTACCGGATGACCACGCCCGGGTCGGATACGCGCTGCGTCGGCCGCTGAGCCGCCGCCCCGCGCTCAGGCGAGGACCGCGCCGGCCTGGCGCTGGCCGTACAAATAGCCGATCAGGGCGGCGGTGACCGCCGGATCGAACTGGGTCCCGGCGCAGCGCGTCAGCTCCTCGATCGCCTCGCTGTGCGAGCGCGCCGGACGGTATGGGCGGTCGGAGGTGATCGCGTGGTAGGTGTCGGCCGCGATGATGATCCGGCTCCCGATCGGGATCTGCTCGCCGGACAGTCCGTCCGGGTAGCCGCCCCCGTCCCAACGCTCGTGCTCATGACGGACGATCCTGGCGACCCCGGCCATCCCGGGAAGCACGCTGAGGATGCGCTCGCCGATCACGGGGTGCTCACGCATCAGCAGCCATTCGTCGGCGCTCAACGGCCCCGGCTTGTGCAGGATCTCGTCGGGGATCGCCACCTTGCCGATGTCGTGCAGCAGCGCCGCCGAGCGGACCCGCTCGACCTCCGTCGCGCGGAGCCCCATGTTCCTGGCCACGCCGGCCGACATCTCGATCACGGCCGCGGAGTGCTCGCCCGTGTACCGGTCGCGCTCGGTCAGCGCGACCGCCAGCGCTTCGATCGCGTCGCGCTGGAGCGCGCGGACGCTCTCCTGCGCGACGCCGTCGAGCTCGTTGGCGAGCACCGCCTGGCCGCCCCCGGTGCCCTGCGCGTGCTGGCACGCCGTCCGGGCGGTTGCGAGGAGCGCCTCGGGCGTCATCTCGCGCTCGAGGCCCGCGAGGCCGAGCGATGCGCTGACCCCGCTGACGATCTCCTCGCCGAGCGGTCCGAGCTCGACGAGCAGCCGTTCGAGCCCGGTGCGCGCGTCCTCGGGCACGGTGTCGGGCAGGATGATCACGAACTCGGCTGGGCCGCTGCGCCCGATCAGATCGTGCGATCGGGTGATCTCTCTGAGCCGCCTCGCGATCGTCGTGATCAGCTCGTCGCTGGCCTTGAACCCATGCAGGCTCTCGATCGCGGCGAAGTCGTCGATCGCGAGCACCGCCAGTGACAGCGGACGCTGGTAGCGCCGGGCGCGGACGATCTCCTCGGCCAGCCGGCCGCGCAATGCGCGGGGGCTCAACAGCCCGGTCAGCGCGTCGACCCGGACGCCGCGAGCCTGGTCGGCCTCGAGCTCGGCCACCCGGCGGCGCAGTCGTTCGAGCTCGGCCATCAGCTCGGCCTGGGGTCCCTTTCCGAACACTGCGGTAGACGTATCGGCATCCCCGCCAGCGGGCGTGAGTCATGATTCCGGTCGATTGGCGAGGGAGGCGTCCGGCGGCGTGCGGAGAATGATGTTCGGATGATCGTCCTCGGGATCGACCCAGGAACAGCCGATACCGGCTACGGCGTCGTCGAGAGCGCGGGCTCACGCCTGCGCGCGCTCGCCGAAGGGGTGATCAAGACGCAGGCCGGCGTCCCGCTTGAGCGACGCCTCGCGTCGATCCACGCCGCCGTCGAGGAGCTGCTCGAGCGCCACGCTCCCGACGCGCTGGCGGTCGAGGAGCTGTACTTCGGGACCAACGTGCGGACCGCCTTCGCCGTCGGGCAGGCCCGCGGTGTGGTGCTCCTGGCCGCCGGCCAGCGGGGCCTCCCGGTCCGGTCCTACACGCCGCAGCAGGTGAAGGGCGCCGTTTGCGGACACGGTCGCGCGGCCAAGGAGCAGGTCGGCCGGATGGTCGAGCGCCTGCTGGCGCTGGCGACGCCGCCGACCGCCGACCACGCCGCCGACGCGCTGGCCGTAGCGATCTGCGACCTGAACCGCGCCCCGCTCGCGCATGCGGTGGCGATCGCCGGGGGCCGCGCGTGATCGCGCTCGTCTCGGGCACCGTCGCCGTGCGCCGCCCC
>DATKFF010000218.1:0-7946 GCA_035511595.1 Solirubrobacteraceae bacterium
GTCGAGATCGTGACGGCCGTGCTCGGGGACGACGGCGAGCTGCTCGGCGCGGCGACTGCCCGCGGCGACGGGGCGGTGCTCGTGGCCTTCGGCGCGGGGCATGTCACGCCGCCGTTGCTGGCGCGGTTGCGTGAGGCGGCGGGGCGAGTGCCGGTGCTCGTGACCTGCCGCCCCGAGCGATCCTCGATGCTGTTCGACACCTACGGGTTCGACGGAGCCGAGAGCGATGTCCGCGCGAGCGGGGCGGTGTGCGTGCCGTTTCTATCGCCGCAGGCGGCGCGGGTCGCGCTCCTGTGCTGCCTCGGGGCGGGGCTCGACCGGGACCGCACCGCGACCGTGCTGGCCCCGTGGGACGCCGGATGAGGCGGTGACCGGCGCCCTCGTCGGGATCGATGTCGGCACCTCCGGCGTCAAGGGGGTGGCGATCGACGACCGTGGCGAGGTGCTGGCGCTCTCCGAAGCGCACTATCGGCTGGCGACGCCGAGGCCCGGCTGGGCCGAGCAGGACCCCGAGGATTGGTGGACCGCGGCCGCGGCGGTCCTGGCGCAGCTGCACGCTGCCTCCGGTGAACCAACGGCGATCGGACTGAGCGGCCAGATGCACGGGCTGGTGGCCCTCGATCGCCGAGACCGGGTGATCCGGCCCGCGATCCTGTGGAACGACCAGCGGTCGGCGCGGGAATGCGAGGAGATCGAGCGGACGGTCGGCTTCGAGCGGCTGATCGAGCTGACGGGCAACCGCGCCTTCGCCGGCTTCACCGCGCCGAAGCTGCTGTGGCTGCGCCGGCACGAGCCCCAGTCCTACGAGCGGATCGCGCGGATCGCGCTGCCCAAGGACTACGTTCGGCTGCGGCTCTGCGGCGAGCATCTGACCGACGTCTCCGACGCCTCCGGGACGCTGCTGTTCGACGTGCGCAACCGGCGCTGGAGCGAGGAGATGCTCGCGGCGCTCGAGCTGGAGCCCGCCTGGCTGCCGCCGGCGCTCGAGGGTCCGGACGTGTCGGGCACCACCGACTCGGGGGTGCCGGTCGCCGCCGGAGGAGGCGATCAGGCCGCGGGAGCGGTCGGCGTCGGGGCCGACCGGCCGGGACCCGCGTCGGTCGTGCTGGGCAGCTCGGGAGTCGTGTTCGCCGCGCTCGAGCAGTTCGCCGCCGACGCCCGCGGTCGCGTGCACGCCTTCTGCCACGCCGTGCCGGGCGCCTGGCACGCGATGGGGGTGATGCTGTCGGCGGCGGCCGCGCTCAGTTGGTTCCGCGAAGTGGCGGGGGAGCCGCCGTACGGCCAGTTGCTCGAGGGCGCTGCGCTCTGGCCGGCCGGCGTCGAGGGCTTGCTGTTCCTGCCCTACCTGGCCGGCGAGCGAACGCCGCACGCCGACGCGGATGCGCGGGGTGCGTTCATCGGGCTCGAGCTCCGCCACGACACCGGTGCCCTGGCGCGTGCGGTGATGGAGGGCGTGGCGTTCGGCCTGCGCGACTCGCTCGACCTGCTTTCGAAGCTGGACGCCGAGATCTCGATCGCGCGCGTCTCCGGCGGGGGCGCCCGAAGCGGGCTCTGGCTCCGGATCGTCGCGTCGGTGCTGGAGCTGCCGCTCGAACGGGTCGCGGTCGACGAGGGCGCCGCGTTCGGCGCCGCGGTGCTCGCCGGAGTCGCGGCCGGAGTCTGGCCTGACGTGCAAGCCGGAGTGGAGGCGACCGTGCGGGTAAGCGACACGGTCGAGCCGGTGCCCGAGTGGGTCGCGGTCTACTCGGAGCGGCGCGAGCGCTTCCGCGAGCTGTATCCGGCGCTCAGGCGGTGATCGCCTCGAGCGTCGCGCGGGCGCCGCGCTCGTGCAGCGAGCCCAGCGCGAACACGTACGCCTCGACGAATCGTTGGCGGTCGACCAGGTCGCCGAACAGCTCGGGCTGGCGCAGGAACGCCAGCGGATCCTCGCGCTGGCGCCTGGCGAGCGCCATCACCTGCTCACGCCGCCGGTCGACGACCTCGATCGGCGCGCCCTGCTCGTCGACGCCCTCGGCATAGCGGGCCCAGCTCGCGATGATCGCCGCGCAGCGCGCGAGCTCCCCGTCCCGGGCGAGCTGAATCCGTGCGACCGGCACCACGAACTTCGGGATCCGGTCCGAGCTCTCCTCGCAGAGCCGCGCGATCGTGTCGCGGATCTCCGGATTGGAGAAGCGCTCGATCAGGGTGCGCTCGTAGTCCTCGAGGTCGACGCCGGGCACCGGATCCAGCGTCGGCGCCGCCTCCTGCTCCATGAAGCCGCGCAGGAACGCCTGGAAGAGCGGGTCCTGTGCCGCCTCGTGTACCAGCTCGTAGCCGCACAACCGGCCGAAGTACCCGAGTCCCTGGTGGCTCCCGTTGAGCAGGCGCAGCTTCATCAGCTCGTATGGCTCGACGTCGTCGACGACCTCCACGCCCACCTGCTCGTAGCGCGGGCGCGGCGAGGAGAACGAGTTCTCCAGCACCCACTGGACGAACGGCTCGCACACCACCGGCCAGCGGTCCTCGATCCCGAAACGCTCGCGGAGCGCCCGACGGTCGGCGTCCGTGGTGGCGGGGGTGATCCGGTCGACCATCGAGTTCGGAAAGCGCACCTGGCGTTCGATCCAGTCCGCCAGCTCCGGGTCACGCAGCCGCGCGAACGCGGTGAATGCCGTCCTCGCGAGCGTCCCGTTGCCCGGCAGGTTGTCGCAGGAGACCACGGTGAATGGAGCCGTCCCTCGCTCACGGCGTCGCGCCAGCGCCTCGGTGACCAGGCCGAACATGGTCCCGGGGAGCATTCCGTCCCGGAGATCCTCGGCCACCCTAGGCGTGTCCGGATCGAACTCGCCGGTCGTGTCATCGATCCCGTAGCCGCCTTCGGTCACCGTCAGCGAGACGATCCGCGTCGTCTCGTCCGCGAGCCGCTCGATCACCGCGACCGGATCGTCGGGGGCGTAGAGGTACTCGATGATCGAGCCGATCACCCGCGGCTCATAGGTGCCGTCGCTGTGCTTCTCGATCAGCGTGTAGAGGCCGCCCTGGGCGTCGAGCGCGTCCCGCATCAGACGGTCGGTCTCCATCACGCCGACGCCGCAGATCGCCCAGTCGAACGCTTCTCCGGCGTTCATCAGCCGGTCGATGTACATCGCCTGGTGCGCGCGGTGAAATCCGCCCACACCGAAATGCACGATCCCCACGCTGAGCCGGCTTCGGTCATAGCTCGGGGTGGGGGCCGCCTCGGAGATGGCATGGAGCGTCCCGGGCTCGAGCGTCAGCGCCGGCGCTCGCGTGCTCACGTCAGTTGCTCGACGGTCGGTACCTGCGCCGCGAGCCGGGCGAGCTCGATCGCACCGAGCACACCGGCTCGGTCTCCCAGGCCCGGCGCAACGACGTAGTCGCCGAGTCCTTCCGGGCTGCTCAGCTCGGGCGCGTCGAAATAGCCGGCGAGAAGCTCCTGGAGCCGAAGACGGACGAGCGGGAGCAGAACCGGCTGCTTGGTCACCCCGCCGCCCAGGATGATCCGCTGCGGCGACAGCGTGCAGACGATGTTCGTCAGCCCCAGCGCCAGATACTCGCTTTCGAGCGCCCACACCGCGGCGTCGCCGGACAGCTCCTCGCCGGGACGCCCCCAGCGCTGACGGATCGCCTCTCCGGAGGCGAGGCCCTCGAGGCAGTCCCCGTGATACGGGCAGACTCCGTCGAACGGGTCCCGCGCCCGGTCATGTGGGACGCGCATGTGTCCCAGCTCCGGGTGCAGCAGCCCGTGCAACAACCGGCCGTTGACGATCGCGCCTCCGCCGATCCCGGTGCCGACCGTGATGTAGGAAAAGGTCTCCAGCCCGAGCGCGGCGCCCCACCGTGACTCGGCCAGCGCGGCGGCGTTGACATCTGTGTCGAACGCAACGGGGATCTCCAGCGCCGCGTGGATCGATGCCACGAGGTTGGTGTGGGCCCAGCCGGGCTTGGGCGTCGTGGTGATCTGTCCCCACGTTGGCGAGGCCCTGTGGACGTCGATCGGACCGAATGAGCCGACGCCGATGCCGTCGAGAATGCCGTCGCGATTGAAGAACTCGGCCGCTCGGGCGATCGTCTCCTGGGGCGTCGTGGTCGGGATCGTCTCCAGCCGGAGCACCGTCGCACCCCCGTCACCGACCCCGCAGACCCATTTCGTGCCGCCTGCCTCGATCCCCCCGAAGCTCATCGGACTGGCAGCTGGGCTCCGCAGGACTCGCGGACGATCAGATCCGACGGCAGTACTACGAGCCGGCGCCGTTCGTGGACCCGTCCCGCCAGGCGGTCGAGCAGCAGCTGAGTCGCGACCGTCCCGAACGTCTCAGCCGGCTGAACCATCGCCGTGAGGAACGGGTGGAAGCGAGACGCGTAGTCGATGTCGTCGAAGCACACGACAGCGATGTCGCGCGGGATCTCGAGGGAGCGCGCGCGCACGGCTTCTGCGACGCCGATCACCACGATGTTGTTGATAGCGAATAGAGCGGTGGGCGGCTCGACGTGGTCGAGCATGTCGAGCGTCGCCTGGTACGCGAGCCGGGGGTCGACCGTGCTGGTGTCGACGACCAGCTCGGGCACGAACGGAATCCCGGCGGCTTCGAGCGCCTCACGGTAACCGCGCAAGCGATCTCGCGCCGTGGATACATCGCTTGTCTCATCGGTGATCATGCCGATCCTGCGATGCCCGAGCCCGATCAGGTGCTCCACGAGCTGACGGGCGCCGGCAACGCTGTCGCCCTGCACCAGGTCGGTATCGAATCCCGAGACAGACCGGTCAACGAGCACGAACGGCACGCCATTGCGCGTCAGCATCTTCAGGTGGGCATGCGACCGGTCGCTCACCGCGGCGATCAGGACGCCGTCAACCTGGAACGCGAGCATGTCCTCGACGTAGCCACGCTCGCGCTCCAGGTCCGCCTGCGTGTTGCACAGGATCACGTGGTAGCCCGCGCGCCAGGCGGCCTCCTCGGCGCCGCGGACGACGAGCGTGAAGAACGGGTTTCCGACATCCGGAACGATCACGCCGAACGCGTGCGTGGAGCGGCGAATCAGCCCGCGCGCCAGGCCGTTGGGGACGTAGCCGAGCTCCGCGATCGCGCCCTGCACACGGCGGCGGGTGTCGTCGCTGACGCGGGGGCGGTCGTTGATCACCCGGCTGACCGTCATCGGGGACACCCCGGCCTTCCTGGCTACGTCCCGAATAGTGACTCTCATCACGCGGCGATCATGTCACAAAACCATGGTATCGGTACCACCCCATCGGGACACTATGCCGACGCGATTCTCGCGTCAAGCGGTTAGGCAATTGTTGTTGGGACTGGTATGAGCCTTGACTCCTACCAACGAGTTGTGGTACACCTGCCACGAATTTGCGTTACCGCTACCACGAACGCGTCAACCAGGGCGTTCGGGAGGGAACGAGAGGAGAGAGCTAGGTCGTCTGCCGGGCTTTGTGGAGAGGGTGGAGCGGACGTCGCGCGGCGTTTGCCGAGCGGAACGTCCGCCCGCTGGGACATTTCCAGACAGGAGAAGAGGGTGTTTCAGATGAGGCGCAGGCACGGCTCGTCCGCGAGCCAGGAGTCAGGTCGGCAGTTGCGCGGCTTCCAGCGACGGAGGCCGGCGCGGATTCTCGTCGGAACGCTTGGGGTGATCGCCGCGGCGGGCGTCGTCGCCGCATGCGGCAGCAGCAGCTCCTCGTCATCGGCCGGCGCGTCAAGCTCCGGGAAGCAGACCGTTCGCGTGGCGGTCGTCTCGAACTCGAACATGCTCGACATTCAAAAGCTGACGCCGGAGTTCGAGAAGCTATACCCGAACATCCACGTCGTCTACGACACGCTCAACGAGAACAACGAGCGGTCGCTGATCGAGACGGACATCACGACTCACGCCAACCAGTTCAACGCGGTGATGATCTCCAACTACGAGACTCCGATCTGGGCGAAGAACGGCTGGCTCGTGAACCTCTCGCCGCTACTTGCCCAGGATTCCAGCTACGACGTGGCCGACCTGCTGAAGCCGATCGCTTCGTCGCTGACGTATAGCGGCGGGCTCTACGGGTTGCCGTTCTACGGCGAGTCGTCCATGGTCTACTACCGCAAGGATCTGTTCAAGGCCGCGGGATTGACGATGCCGATGCATCCGACGTGGACGCAGATCGCGTCGTTCGCCGCGAAGCTCAACAACCCGTCGAAGGGCGTCGCCGGAATCTGCCTGCGCGGCATGAACGGCTGGGGTGAGAACCTCGCCGCGCTCGACACCGTGATCAACACCTCCGGCGGCTCTTGGTTCAACAGCAGCTGGAAGCCGCAGCTGACCTCGGCCCCCGACGTTGCGGCGACGAACTTCTACGTCAACCTCGTGCGCAAGTACGGTCAGCCGGGCGCGTCGAATGACGGCTTCACCGAGTGCGAGTCGGCCTACGGCCAAGGCAAGGCGGCGATGTGGTACGACGCGACCGTGGCCGCGGGCCTGATCGCGACGACGTATCCGAGCGTGTCGCACAACACTGGCTACGCGTTCGCGCCGACGGGCAGCCCCTCTGGCGTCGCCGGCGTCCCGTCCGGGTGGCTGTACACGTGGTCGCTCAGCATCCCGAAGGGTGTGCCGAACCAGGATGCGACCCTCACGTACATCAAGTGGGCGACGAGTAAGCAGTACATCGCCTACAGCGGTCCGAAGATCGGGTGGGCCAACATCGACCCCGGTACCCGGTACTCGACGTACGCGCTTCCGCAGTACAAGCAGGCGGCGGGCGCCTTCGCACCGGTCACGTTGACGTCGATCAACACCGCCAATCCCAACCACCCGACAAATCCCGACGTCCCGGTTCCCTACACAGGAGTGCAGTTCGTCGACCAGCCGTGGTTCATCGCTCTCGGTACGCAGGTCTCGCAGCAGATCGCTGCGGCGATCGCCGGCACCACGAGTGTGAGTCAGGCTCTGTCGACTAGTCAGCAGGACGCACAGACCACCGTGAGCCAGGCCGGGCTACTCAAGTAGCCCGGCAGGTGGTTTCTCGGTGAGCGCGAGTTCGTCCCCCATCGGGCGGTCGATCCGATGATCGACTCGGTCGGGCAGCTGCCGGCGGACCGCGGTGCTACCGCGGGTCGCTGGCAGCGCCCGCGTCCGATGGTGTCGCTGCGCAACAGGAAGGCGTGGACACGGCGGCTGCCGCTGCTTCCTGCGCTGATCTACATGATCGTCGTCACGCAGGTGCCGTTCCTGGTGGTGATCTTCTACAGCCTGCGCAGCTGGAACACCCTGACCCCAGGGTCGAACAAGTTCGTCTGGTTCTCCGAGTACAGCAGGGTTTTCTCGGATCCGAACTTCCGTAATGCGATCCTCGTCACGGTCGAGATGACCGCGGCGGCGGTGATCATCTCGATGCTGCTCGGCACGTCACTGGCGATTCTGATCAATCGCAAGTTCCCGGGGCGCGGGATCGTCCGCACGCTGCTGATCACTCCGTTCCTGGTGATGCCGATTGCGACCGCGCTGTTGTTCAAGACCACGATCTTCGATCCGATCTTCGGGGTACTCGATTGGGCGCTGTCACCGTTTGGGGTTCACCACACCAACTGGCTCGGGACCTACGCGTTCCCATCGGTCGTTCTCGTGCTCGTCTGGGAATGGACGCCGTTCATGATGCTGATCGTCCTCGCGGGGCTCCAGAGCGAGTCGCTCGAGGCGCTCGAAGCCGCCCGGGTCGACGGCGCCAACGCCCTCCAGACGTTTAGGGCGATCACGCTCCCGCACCTTCGTCGATACATCGAACTCGGTCTGCTGCTCGGCTCGATCTACATCGTCCAGGCCTTCGGCGAGATCTTCATCCTCACCGGAGGCGGAGGTGGAAGCGGGACGGCGACGACCAATCTCCCGTTCTACATCTACCAGCAGGCGTTCCAGTCGTTCAACGTCTCGGAGGCCGCCGCCGCGGGCGTGATCGTCGTCATCGTGAC
>DATKFF010000219.1:0-5629 GCA_035511595.1 Solirubrobacteraceae bacterium
GGTCCGACATCCTCGAACACATCGCCGGCGGCGCCCGGCGCGGTCGGCTTCACCCGCAGCGCCGAGCGCACGGCGACGGCGAGCGCGGCGAGCGCGCAGATGCCCACACCCGCAGCCGTGCCGGCGGCGATGCGCCACCACGTTGGGACGGCGCCGTCGTACTCGACCGCGACCAGCGCGAGCCCGGCCAGGGTCCCGATTCCGGCCAGCAGCGCGACGATCGCGCGCCTGCCGATCACGGTCGCCTCGGCGTGGGGCAGCACCGGGTCGCTCCGGCGGTGCAGCGCCCGCGCGGCTGCGAGCAGGCCGGCGACGAACGCGACCTGGGCACAGATCACGAGCAGGACGACCGCGAGGTCGCCGAGCAGCACGGAGTGGCGGTGCGTCCGCGGCCATACCACCCCGGCAATCGCCCGTGAGCTCACGAACGCGGCCGCCAGCAGGCCCGCGACGAGCGCCAGCACGCCGAAGGTGGCAAACGCGGCACGGCGCGCCCGCGCGGTGCCGAGCTCGTCGGCGAACTGCCGGGCCAGCGCGGCCGGCTCTCCGAGCGCCGCCTCCGGGTCGCACTCGAGGTGGTCGCCGATCTCGAGCAGGATGCGGGACCGCAGGCGGCCGCCGATCCCGACCCGCGCGAGCTCCGAGCCGAGCGACTCGAGGTACGTCATGCCAGGACCGCCTCGATCGCGGTGGAGAAGCGTTGCCATTCCTCACGGCGGACGCCGAGCTCGCGCCGGCCGCGCCTTGTCAGCTGATAGACGCGGCGCCTGCGCCCGTCGCCCGACCATGCGCTCGACAGGAAGCCGGCGTCCTCCAGTCGATGCAGCGCCGGGTACACGGTGCCCTCCGGCAGCGCCAGCTCACCGCCGCTGCGCTGCTTGAGCCGCTCGATGATCGCGTACCCGTGCAGCGGGCCGGCCGCGAGCACGGCCAGGATCAGCGCGTCGAGGTGCCCCTTCAGAGCTTCCGGCTTCATCTCCCGATGAGGCTATACCTAGCGATGCTAGGTGTCAAGCAGCGGCAGGCATCGAGCCGACCGCGACCTCGGCGATCGAGGAGGCCGTGATCGCGACCAGGCGGGCGAGATCGGCCTCGGAGATCGACAGCGGCGGCATCAGTACGAGGACATCGCCGAGCGGACGAATGATCGCGCCACGCCTCCGTGCCGCGAGCGTGACCTGGTGCCCGAGACGCTCCGCCGGGTCACGCGCCGCGAGCTCGATCCCGACCATGAACCCGCGCTGACGGACCTCGGCGACCGCCGGCAGCACCGCGACGCGGTGCGAGAGCGTCCGCGCCAGCAGGTCGATCTTGGGCGCGAGGCGCTCGAGCGTCTGCTCGCGCTCGAACACCTCGAGGCTCGCGACCCCGGCCGCGCACGCGAGCGGGTTGCCCGTGTAGGTGTGCCCGTGAAAGAACGTGCGCATGTCCTCCGGGCGCCCGAGGAAGCCCTCGTACACGCGCTCGCTGGTGACCGTCGCGGCGAGCGGCAGGTAGCCGCCGGTGATCCCCTTGCCGAGGCACAGCAGGTCGGGCGAGACGTCCTCGTGGTCGGAGGCGAACATCCGCCCGGTGCGGCCGAAGCCGGTCGCGACCTCGTCGCAGATCAGCAGCACGTCGTGGGCGTCGCACAGCTCACGGACCGCGCGGAGGTACCCGCGGGGCTGAAGCAGGATCCCGGCCGCACCCTGCACGAGCGGCTCGACGATCACGGCGGCGACGCGCTCGCCGTGGCGCTCCAGCAGGTCGGCGAGGTCCTCCGCGTCCCCGGCGCGCGCCTGCCAGGCGTCGAACAGCAGCGGCTGGTACAGCGAGTGGAACTGCTCGATGCCCCCGACGGAGACCGACCCGATCGTGTCGCCGTGGTAGGCGTTCTGGAGGCAGATGAAGCCGGTGCGCTGCGGCTCGCCGCGCTGCGCCCACCACTGGAACGCCATCTTCAACGCGACCTCGACGGCGGTCGAGCCGCTGTCGGAGTAGAAGACGCGGCTGAGCCCCGGCGGGGTGACGGCCAGCAGCCGCTCGGCCAGCTCGATCCCGGGTTCGTGCGAGAGCCCCAGCATCGTCGAGTGCGCGACCCGGCCGAGCTGGGCCCGGATCGCCGCGTCGATCGCCGGGTGGCGATGGCCGTGGACGTTGCACCACAGCGACGACACGGCGTCGATGTACGCGTTGCCGTCGCTGTCGTACAGGTTGCAGCCCTCGGCGTGATCGATCACGACGGGGAGCTCCTCCTCGCACCAGCTCTGCTGCTGGGTGAAGGGGTGCCACAGGTGGCGGCGGTCGGCCGCCGCGAGCTCCGGCGTCGTGCGCACGAGGACAACGTATCTGCGGGCTCGGTCGGAACGGAGCCACCGGCGGGCGTCGTCTGACAGCCTGCGTGGCCGTGCCCCAACGTCGTTCGTCCCCGATGCCGCGGGTGCTCGCGGCGGTGATCGTGCTCGCCGCCGTTGCGGCGGCGCTCGTGATCGTGCTCAGCTCGTCGTCCTCCGGGGCCGCCCAGCCGCGCGCGATCGAGTCGATCTTCCAGGACGACGATCACCTGATCTACGCCTCGACCGCGACGGTCACGAACACGCTCGACGAACTCAAGGGGCTCGGCGTCGACCGGATCCGGGCGACGGTCCTATGGCGGGCGATCGCGCCCGATCCGACCGGGACCGCGCCCCCGCCCCGCTTCGATCCGAGCAACCCGGCTGCCTACCCAGCCTCCTCCTGGGCGCCGTATGACCGGCTTGTCGAGCTCGCCGGCGCGCGCGGGATCGCGCTCGACTTCAACGTCGGCGCCCCCGGGCCGCTGTGGGCGATGGGGCGCGGGTCGCCGAGCCCGCGGTACGCCGACCACTGGATGCCGTCGGCTGCGCAGTTCGGAGCGTTCGTGACCGCGGTCGGTCGCCGCTACAGCGGCACCTACGCGCCCCCTGGGGGGCCCGCTCTCCCACGCGTGTCCTACTGGTCTGTCTGGAACGAGCCCAACCAGCCGGGATGGCTGGCGCCGCAGTGGGCGACCGTCCAAGGCCAGCACGTGATCGAGTCCGCGGTGCTGTACCGCGCGTACGTGGATGCCGCGTTCGCGGCGCTCGAGCGCACCGGCCACGGACCGGGCAGCGACACGATCCTGGTGGGCGAGCTGGCGCCGGAGGGGAGCGAGGCCCCGAGCGACGTCTACTCGGAGGCGATCCCGCCGATGCCGTTCCTGCGCGCGCTCTACTGCGTCGATCCGAGCTACCGGCCGCTGACGGGCGCCGCCGCGGCTGTGCTCGGCTGCCCGCCGAGCGGCGGCGGGAGCTCGTTCGTGTCGGCCCACCCGGGGCTGTTCGACGCGACCGGGTTCGCGCACCACCCGTACTCGTTCTTCCTCGCCCCGAGCGCCCAGATGAGCGACGTCAACTTCGTCCCGCTGATTGACCTCGGGCGCCTCGAGCACGGCCTGGACTCGATCTTCGCCACCTACGGCGTCGGGCGCCGCCTGCCGCTCTACCTGACCGAGTACGGGTATGAGACCAACCCGCCGAACCCCTTCCGCGGCGTCAGCCTGGCGACGCAGGCGCTGTACCTCAACGAGGCCGAGTACATGGCTTGGCAGAACCCGCGCGTCCGGGCGATGTCGCAATTCCTGCTCTACGACGCGCTTCCGGATGCCCGCTACCCGCGCGGGTCGGTCCGGTACTGGGAGACGTTCCAGACCGGCCTGCGGTACGCCAACGGGGCGGCGAAGCCGTCGCTCGACGCGTACCGACTCCCGATCTTCGTCGCGGATCCGGTCCTCGGGTCCGGCGGTGCAGTCAACGTGTGGGGCCGCCTACGGCCGGCCGCCGACGGTGGCGCGCCGCGCGCTCAGCTCCAGTGGGCGGCCCCTGGCGGCTCCTACCGCACGCTCGCCACCGTCACGGCCTCACAGCCGAGCGATGTGCTGAGCACCCGGCTGACGGTCCCGGGGCCGGGCACGATCCGGCTGGCGTGGACCGCGTCGTCGGGGCAGACGTACTACAGCCGCCCGGTTGGACTTCAGGCCCACTAAATAAACCGATCGCGCGACCCCGTCGATGATCTCGACATGGACGCGTCCGCGTTTGCCCTTGCCCACGGCGTGCGCCGCACCCGTGAGACGCTCGACGGCTGGCAGCGGCGCCCGTGGCCGGTGCTCCGGGAATGGGTCCTGGGCAGCCTCGCCGCGGCCTGCATGCTGCTGTTCGCGATCTGGATCGTCTCGCTGATCGAGCCGGCCCATGGGCCCGCGCAGCTGCTGCGGCCGCCGTTCCTCGTCGGCGGCCCGGGCGACGCGGTGCGGATCTTCGCCCACAATCTGCTGGTCCTCACACTGCACGCGATGGCGTGCGTGGCCGGATTCATCGCGGGAAGCTCGCTGCCGCTGCAGGCTCCGTATCGCAGCGGCATCTCACGGCGCGTCCACGAGGCCGGGCGCCGGATCGCGATCGCGTTCGTCGTCGCCGCGACTGGCTTCTCGCTCAGCCTCCAGGCCTACGCGCTCGGGATGAGCGTCGCGCACGCAGCGGGCTCGCTGCACGTGAGCTCGGGGCTGCTGCTGCTCGGGCTGCTTCCGCACGCGCTGCCCGAGCTGGTGGCGCTGTTCCTGCCGCTCGCCGCGTGGATCATCGCCAGCCGCCGCGGCGAGTGGGAGCAGCTGCTCGCCGCGACGCTCGTGACCGTCGCGGTCGCAGTCCCGATCCTGATGGTGACCGCCGTCTGGGAGGTGTACGTGGCCCCGCACGTGCTCGGTCCGCTGCTGGGGTACGCGTAGGCCCCGGCGCGGTCGCCTGGGCTCAGCGGTTGAACCGCTCCCGGAGCTTGGTCGTGGCGTTGAACGCCGCCTTCACGGCACGGTCGCCAGGGGTTCCCTCGGACGGCATCATCCCGAGCTGTCGGGCGTACTGCATCTGGTCGAAGACGACGAAGTTCGAGACGATCTTTCCGTCGCGGACCACGAAGTGGTCGATGCCGTCGATCGTGACGGACTTGCCGGTGGGCTCGATCCCCTGGATCGGGCCGCTGTGCTTGCCGGTCAGGCGCCATCGGAGAAATACGTCCTCGCCCTGCTCGGCGATCACGAGCGGCTCCATCCGCCAGTCCGAGATCGCGGCGAGGGCCTCTTCGAAGTACGCGACGATCTCGTCGATTCCGCGGCACGTGCGGTCGGGGAACCGCTCGACGCCATCCTCGGCCCACAACTGCCTGAGCTCGGACGGCTTGCCGCGGTTGAGCGCGTCGACCGTGCCGCGCACGAGGTCGGCGCCTGAGGAAGCGGTTTCTGTAGCCATGCGGTGATCGTCGCACACGGCGCCGCTGACGTACCCCTGATGAACTTTGGCGTTCCGGTTCGAGACCTCCGAACCAATTCGCCATCGTTCGCGCACCGGCGCACGTTCGGCGGCCCGCACGCCGAAGCCTGCGCCGCGCTGACCTACCCCCGCGAGCGCCACCAGTCGGCGAACGCGTCCACGCCGCCGCCCGCGCGGTAGGAGGCCTCCGCCCAGGCGTGGCGCCCCGCCGCGGCCCACCGTGGCTCCCAGCCAAACCCGCGGGCGAGCGCGCCGACGCCGAAGCTCGCGACCAGGAGGATCGACAGCACCGCCAGCGCGAGGATCGGCGCGGGGACGTTCGCGTCCGT
>DATKFF010000220.1:0-6216 GCA_035511595.1 Solirubrobacteraceae bacterium
TAGTGGCGCCAGACGTCCTCGCCGAACGCCGCGCGCGCGAAATCGCTCTGCTCCCACAGATCGACGGCTTCGCGCAGCGTCGCGGGAAACGGCTCTGCCCCGGCCTCCGCGTAGGCGTTGCCCTTCAGCTCCGGCCCTGGGTCGGTGCCCTGTGCGATCCCGTCGAGCCCCGCGGCGAGCAGCGCCGCATAGGCGAGGTACGGGTTGGCGTCGGCGCCCGGGATCCGGCACTCGGCGCGCCGCGACTGGCCGTGCCCGACGACCCTGAATCCGGCGGTGCGGTTGTCCCGCGCCCACGCGATCGAGGTGGGGGCCCAGCTTTCGGCCGCGTAGCGCTTGTACGAATTGACCGACGGGGCGACGAACAGCGCGAGCTCCCGGATCCGGCTACGCATGCCGCCGAGGTAGTGGCGAAACACGTCGGTCTCATCGTCGCCGTCCACGAACGCGCTCGCGCCGCTCGCGTCGAGGAGGCTCGAGTGGATGTGGCACGAGCTGCCGATGTCCTTCTCGGAGGGCTTGGCCATGAACGTCGCGGAGACCCCATGCAGGAACGCGATCTCCTTGACGCCGTTCTTGTAGATCGTGTGCCGGTCGGCGGAGGTGACCGCGTCGGCGTAGCGCGTGTTGACCTCGTGCTGGCCGTACCACGCCTCGCCCTTCGAGAACTCCACCGGGATCCCCGCGCCCTGCATGCCACGGCGGATCGGACCGAGAACGTTCTCGTCCATCGTCGTCGCCAGGATGTGGTAGTCGAGGATGTAGGGGATCGTGGGGGTGAGGTTGGTGTAGTCCTGCTCGTGTGCCTGCGCGTAGCTCTGCTTGTAGAGGTAGAACTCGAGCTCGGAGGCGAACAGCGGCGTGTAACCCATCTGCTGGGCCCGCTCGTACTGCGCGATCAGGATCTGACGTGGCGACACGGGGACAGGCGACCCGTCGTCGTTGGCAACGTCGCAGAGGACGAGCGCGGTGCGGTCGAGCCACGGGATCCGCCGCAGCGTCGGGAGGTCCGGCACGATCCCGAAGTCGCCGTAGCCCTGCTCCCAGTTGAACAGCTCGTAGCCCGGAACCGGGTCCATCTCCATGTCGAGCGCGAGCAGGTAGTTGCAGCCCTCGACCCCGTGATCGACGACCTGGTCGAGGAAATAGGAGACCTCGATCCGCTTCCCCTCAAGCCGGCCCTGCATGTCCGTGAAGGCCGTCACGACGGTGTCGATCGTGCCCGCCTCCGCCTCCTTGCGAAGCTGATCGAGCGACAGCATTCCGGCGGTCCCTCCCGGACCGCCGGGACGTGGAGCGCTCATGTGGGGCTACTCCGAGCCGCCGGCGACCGCCGGCGCGCTGCCCGTCGCCGGCGGCGGCCCGACCGTCTCGAAGTCAACGTCGTCGATCGTGCGTACCGGGCCGTGGTAGCGGTTCTTGGCGCCGCCCCACCACCACCAGATCCCGACGATCAACCCGATGAGGAGGACAAGCGGTGAGTAGTTGAACGCGGTCCAGGTGAAGCCGCTATTCCACGGAGCGCCGATGGACGTGGTGGGGCCGTCAAGCGAATAGACGACGAGCACGACGAACGCGATCGCCCCGATGTTGACCCACTTGTACTTCCGCCCAAGCGTCCACACGCCGGCGTTGAACGTGCTCCCGATCCTCAGCCGCAGGTAGACCGGGATGATGTAGGCGAGGTACAGGCCGACGGTGCAGATCGCGGTGATCGCGAAATACGCCCACGGGACGCCCTGCTTGTTGCCGAAGTACGCCGGAATCGTGATCAGCAGTGCGAAGAACGAGACCGCGAGCACCGCATACAGCGGCACGCGCTTGGCCGTCAGCCGGCGGAACAGCCCCCAGCCTGGCATACCGCGGTCGCGGGAGAACGCGTACCACGTGCGCGACGCGCTCGTCAGGCCGGCGGCGCCGCAGAACAGCTGCCCGACGGTGAAGATGATCAGCACGAACTTCGCCGCCCACGTCGTCAAGCCGGTCTCGACGAGCGGGATCGCGCCGCCGCCGAGCTTGTTGATCGCAGCGACGTGCGTGGCGGCGAACAGCAACGCGAGCAGCAGGGCCCACCCGGCGATCGCCGCGTAGAACACGGACCGCCAGACGCCCTGGGCTGCCGCCTTGGCGGCGCCGCGGGTCTCCTCCGAGGTATGGGCGGACGCGTCGTAGCCGGTCTGGGTGTACATCGTCATGATGAACCCGAGCGGAAGGACGTACAGCCAGAAGAACCCGCCGCTCGTCGTGCCGTTGTGGAAACCGGTGTTGTTCAGGCGCTGTCCGAAGACGAAGCTGGCGCTCTGATGATGGCTCGGGACGAAGATCACCAGTCCGATGATCACCAGCACGCCGAGCACGTGCCAGCCCACCGAGATGTTGTTGAAGATCGCCAGCAGCCGGTCGGCGAAGATGTTCACGATCGTGTAGCCGATCAGGATGATCAGGAACAGCAGCCACGTCTCGTGCAGGATCGTCTTTGGATTGGCGGTCGCGAAGTTGATGCCGAGCACATTGAGCCCGTACAGGCTCAGGACCGCCTGGAGGAAGAACGCGGCTCCGTACCCGACGCCGGCGACGATGCCGACCAGCCCGACGATGTTGAACCAGCCGGTGATCCAACTCCAGCCCGGGCTTCCGAGCTTGGCCGACCACCAGTAGGGCCCGCCCGCGGTCGGCATCGACGATGTCAGCTCCGCCATCGAGAAGGCCACGAGCAGCGCGCCGCCGCAGAGGAGCGGCCAGCCGATCGAGATCGCGATTGGCCCGCCTGCGTTCCACGCGAACGAGAAGTTCGTCACGCACCCGGCCAGGACCGAGATGATCGTGAACGAGATCGCGAAGTTCGTGAAACCGCTCCACCCGCGATGGAGCTCCTGCTTGTAGCCGAGCTCCGCGAGCCCGCGCTCGTCTTCGCTCAGCGTGCCAGACGTACGCGCTACTTGATCCGCCACGTTGACCTCCCCGGGTCTTTCTCTCGCGCCCTCGCGCCCCTAATGGTGTGGAGTTCGCACCTTCGGATGGGCGCGACGATACGCTTGCGCGCGGACCGTGTCAACAAGCCCGGAACAGCGCGCGGAAGTCGCGGTCATCGGCGCCGGCGTCGTCGGCTGCGCGGTCGCCGTGGCGCTCGCTCGGCGGGGGGCCCGGGTCGCCGTGCTGGAGGCGGAGCCCGAGCCGGGACTCGGAGCGAGCGGCACCAACTCGGGGATCCTGCACACGGGGTTCGACGCGACCCCGGGCGAGCTGGAGACGGAGATGCTGCTGGCGTCGGGCGCCGTTCGCGACGCGGTGCTGACGCAACTGGGGATTCCGGTGCTGCGCTGCGGGGCGCTGATGCGCCCGGTCGACGATTCGCAACGGGGCGCGGTCGCGGCCGAAGCCGAGATCGCTCGACGTAACGGCGTCCGCGTCGTGACCCGGGACGACGGAGCGCTCGAGGTCCCCGGCGAGTCGGTGACCGATCCGGTCGCGTACACGCTCGCGCTTGCGGCGGAAGCCGGGCGCCAGGGCGCGGAGCTGCGCACGCGTTTCCGTGTGGCGGCGATTGACCGAGACCGCACGAGTTTGACCGTGCGTGCGGAGGATGGTGGCGCGTTGGGTTGCCGCGTGGCGGTCAACTGCGCCGGGTTAGAGGCCGACTCCGTGGCGCGGCTGGCGGGTGACGACTCGTTCCTCGTCTATCCGAGGAAGGGCGAGTTTCTGGTGTTCGATCCCCCGGAGAGCGAGCCGCTGGACCGGATTCTGCTGCCGGTTCCGACGAAGCGAACAAGAGGCGTGCTCGTGTTCCCGACGGTCGACGGCAAGGTCATCGCGGGCCCGACCGCCGTCGACCTGGAGGACAAGCACGATTGGTCCGTGCGCCCCGACGCCAGGGACGAGATCATGCCGAAGGCGATCGCGATCTATCCGCCGCTCGAGCACGCCGAGCCGATCGCCGCGTACGCGGGCCTGCGCCCGGCAGGACGCGGGGTCAACTACGCGATCGGGCCCTCACGAGCGTGCCCCGGCCTCGTCAACGTCGCCGCGATCCGCTCGACCGGTCTCAGCGCGTCGCTTGGGATCGGGACACGGGTGGCAGAGATCGTGGGGTCGCTCGGCGTGGCACTGGGACCTGAGCGGGAGCTTCTCGGCGGCGAGCCGCCGTGGTTCGATCGCCCCTGGTGGCGGCGAACCGCGAAGTACCGAGCCGTGGCGGCATGACGCTCCTGCTCGGGATCGACGAAGGCACCTCGGCGGTCAAGGCAGCGCTCTACGACGGCGACCTGCGGATCGTCGCCGAAGCCCGGCGTGAGAAACCGTTGTCGCACCCGCGTCCGGGGTGGGTCGAGCAGGATCCCGGTGCCGTGCTGGCTGCGGTGACCGAGGCCGTCGCCGAGATCCTCGACGAGGCGCCAGGCGAGATCGACGCGTGCGGCCTCGATCACCAGGGCGAGTCCGTGCTGGCCTGGGACAGCGACAGCGGCACGCCGCTGACGCCGATCATCACCTGGCAGGACAAGCGCTCGCAGGAGACCCTCGACCGGCTCGAGGCCGCCGGGCGTGGGGAAGAGATCCGGCAGCGCAGCGGCATGCCGCTCGACCCGTACTTCTCGGCCGGCAAGATCGCCTGGCTGCTCGAGCACGACGCGGCGCTGGGCAAGGCGCTGCAAGCCGGGACGCTCCGGATCGGCACGGTGGACTCGTTCCTGTGCGACCGGCTCGGCGCCGGATTCGCGACCGATCCATCGACCGCCTCACGCACGCAGCTCGGCGCACCCGACTGGGATCCGAAGCTGCTGGAGATATTCGGCGTGCCCCGGGAGGTGCTGCCGGCGATTCTCGACACAGCCGGCGATCTCGGCACCTTGCATCACCCCTCCTGGAACGCCGAGCTGCCGCTGCGTGCGCGCTGCGTCGATCAGCAGGCGGCGCTCGCGGGCGCCGGATGCGTGCGACCCGGGCTGGTCAAGGCGACGTACGGCACCGGCGTGTTCGTGCTCGCGCACGCGGGCGACGAGCGGCCCGAACCCGGCGGCGGCCTGCTGCCGACGATCGCCTGGCGCGTCGGCGGCCGGGTCGAGTGGGCGATCGACGGTGGCGTGTTCACGGCGGGCGCGCTACTCGAGTGGCTCAGTCGGGACATGGGACTGGCCGCCGATCCCGCGGCGCTCGCGGCGGCCGCCGCGGGAGTCGAGGATTCCGGTGGCGTGCGCGTGCTGCCCGCGCTGGCCGGCGTCGGGGCGCCGTGGTGGAGGCCGGAGGCGCGGGCGGTGATCGCCGGCCTGACCGCCGGGTCCCGACCCGCGCACGTTGCGCGGGCGGCGCTCGAGGCGATCGCCTGGCGAGTCGCAGACATAGTCGAGGTGGTGCGCGAAAGCGTGCCGATCGAGGTGCTGCGGGTGGACGGCGGCCTCACGCGTGATCCCACGCTGCTCCGGCTCCAGGCGGACTTCGCCGGGGTCACGGTGCAACGCGGCGCGGTGGACGCTACCGCCGCAGGCGCGGCCGCGCTCGCTGCGGTGGGAGCTGGAGTCTGGGGCTCGACGCTCGATATCGAGGAGCGGATCCCGATCGGCGACACGGTGAAGTCAGAGCGCGACGAGCAGTGGCGCAGCGCGGCCCACGCGGACTGGTCGGCGTTCGTCGAACGAGCGGCGGCGCTGTGATCTAGCCGCGCTCGGCGGGAAGCAACCCGGCAAGGATGTGCTCGGTTCCCCGCAGGTGCGCGGCCATCTCCCGAGCGGCAGCGCCTTCATCGCGACGGCGGATCGCGGCGAGCAGACGCCGGTGCTGCACATTCGAGGAGTCGAGTACCTCGGGCGGATGCGCGATCAGCGAGATCAGCCCCGTCATCGCTCCCTGAACCTCGGTCATGGCCGTCACCAGTGGCGGACTGTCTGTCGCCTCGGCGAGCGCCACATGCAGGCGCACGTCGGCTTGGCGGTATGCGACGAAGTCCTCGAGCATGCCGTCGAGCGCGAGCACCAGCGCGTCGAGTCCGTCGAGCGTCGGGGCGTCTGCGCGCTCTGCCGCCAGCACGGCGACGCCGACCTCGACGGCCATCCGCTCATCGCAGACGTGACGCCACGCCGCAAGCAGCTCCGCGGATGGTGGCTCCGCCGGCGGCTGCGGATCGACGACGAACGTGCCGCCGCCGCGACCGCGGGTAGCGTGCAGATGGCCGCTCTGACCGAGGGCAACGAGCGCCTGGCGCAGCGTCGACCGCGCGATCCCGAG
>DATKFF010000221.1:0-2768 GCA_035511595.1 Solirubrobacteraceae bacterium
GAGTCCGAGCAGCGCGAACGCAGCGAGGCTGACCATCGCCAGCACATATGACTTGTTGCCCGTGGCGAGCTCCGAGACGAGGATCGTGCCGGCGATCGCAGTTCCCAACGACGAGCCGAGGTTGGAGACGCTGCGGGAGAGTCCCGAGATCTCGCCCTGCTTTTGCTCGGGGAAGCTGGACTGCACGATGTTGACCGACGGAGTCAGCATCGCCCCGACGCCAAGCCCCATCAGCAGCAGCCCTGGCGTGAACGCGAGCACGTGCGAAGAGGCCTTGACGATCGCGAGCAGCACCCCGACCCCGACGATCGTGACGACGAAGCCCGCACGAATCAGCGTCCGCTGTTCGTATTTCTTGGCGAGGCGTTCCGCTGCAAGTGACGAGGCGAGGATGCCGGCGGTCATCGCCGTGAAGATCAGGCCGGTCTTGATCGCGCTGAATCCGCGCTCGGTTTGAAGGAAGACCGAGACGACGAACGTGATTCCCATCAGCAGCAGCCACTGGATGTTCTGCGTGACAAGCCCCAGGTTGGAGGTGCGGTTACGAAACAGGTTCGTCGAGAGCAGCGGCTCCTTGCCCTTCCGTTCACTCGAACGGATGTGCAGGTAGAAGCAAAGTCCGAAGATCAATCCGAGCGCGACGAAAATCGCCAACAGCGTGTTGTTGTTACCTGCTTGCAGAATCCCGATCACGAGGAACGACATCGCGAAGGCGGACAGGACCGCTCCGAGGGTGTCGAATGGGCGTGTGGGATCCGCGGGCGCCGGGTCGGTGATCTTGACGGTGAGGAAGATGATCGTCGCCACGATTCCGGCTTGGAGCAGGAACGACGCTCGCCAGCTGATCGTCGTCGTGATCAGGCCCCCGATCAGCGGCCCCGCGGCGGCGCCGATCCCGCCTGCGCCGCTGATCACTCCGAACGCTCGCGCGCGCGACTGGAGATCGGCAAACGCCATCGTCGCGAGGATGTAGATCGGCGGGATCATCAGCGCCGAGCCGACGCCCTCGAACGCCGAGTAGCCGACGATCAGGACGCCGAGGCCCGGCGCCAGCGCGGCGATGACCGCTCCGACGCCGTACACGCTCAACCCACTGAGCAGGCAGCGCTTGCGGCCCCAGATGTCGGTGAGCTTGCTGCCCGGGATCATCAGCGCCGCCATGCACAGCAGGAACAGCGTGATCGCGGTCTGCACGCCATGCACAGTGGTGTCCAGGTCCTTGCTGATGTTGGTGATCGCGACGTTCATGTTCGAGCCGGCGAAGCTCGCCACGAACTGTGTGAGCGCCAGCGGAATCAGCAGCTTCCGCCGCGATGCATCCGTACCTGTGCGTATCGCCGCGCCGGCCTCCGACATGGGTCAACGACCGTAGAAGCTGAGCACGGCCGCGCATCCCCTCAACCGGGTGAGGCCGAGCGCCGTCGGACCGACGACGATCCGAGGTCGGCCATGGAGAAACGCCACCCGAGTCGGCCGGCGATCGCACGCACGAAGCCGAGCTGGCTGTCGCGGGCGCTGATCGAGGCTGGTCGCATCGATCTCGCTGTCTACTCCGCGATTGCCGAGACCCCGACGCCCAGTCTCGATTTGGCCCTGCGGCGGCTCAGCCGCGCTGCGAACTACTCTCGCCTGTCGATCGCGTCGGCCGCCGTCCTCTCGGTGGGCTGCGGCCCTCGGGGGCGCGAGGCCGCCAAGCTCGGGCTGGCGTCTGTGTTCATCACCTCCGCGATCCTGAACCTCGGCGTGAAGCCGGTGTTCCGCCGCCGGCGTCCGGATCGAGCCGGACAGCACGTCCCACGCTCACGGCGCGTGCGCATGCCTTCGTCCACCGCGTTCCCGTCAGGACACTCGGCGTCTGCCTTCGCATTCGCGACCGGAGTCGGGCAGGAGCTGCCCGCGGCGGGGTTTCCGCTGCGCGCGCTCGCAACCGCCGTCGCATACTCACGCGTTCACACGGGCGTGCACTACCCGAGCGACGTCATCGCGGGGGCGCTGGTCGGGAGCGCGCTTGCACAGGCGACTGCGCGTGCGCTGGACCAGCTTCGGCCCACTGGTCACGATTGCGCCCCGACGGTCTCCTGAGGAGCCGGCGCGATTGAACCCCGGGAGCGGTGCGTCGCAGCGGGGGCGCTCTCCATCGTCGGCACGCGGTCGCGCGGATGCGAGCGATACCACTTGGCGTAGCGATCCGCGAGCGGCACGGCGGAGAGGCCGTGCGCAAATACTGAAAGCCCGACGGTTACATAGGTCGTCAGGAGGATGGTCTGGACGTGGGGCAGTTGCGACTGCTCGACGACGATCACCGCAAACACGATCGAGGCCAGGCCGCGCGGCCCGAACCAGCCCAGGAACGCGACCGTCGGGCGGCTTGCCCCAGTGCCGATCATGGCGATCGCCACGGGCAGGATGCGCACCACCGTGAGGCTGAGGACGGCGTATCCGAAGATGCTCCAGCTCAGGTGGGCAAGGGCCGGCCCGAGCAGGACCGCGCCGAAGGCCAGGAATGTGACCCCGTCGAGCAGCTCCCCCAAGGTGTCGCTGAAGCGAGAGGCCTCGTCTGATTCGTGGACCAGTGCCCCAAACAGCATTCCCGCGAGGAACGCTGCTATGAAGCCCGAGCCGCCGAGCGCCGCGGCAACGCCGTATGAGAGCGCGGCTCCCGCTACCGGTACGACCCGGAGCCAGCTGTCGGCGATCAACCCCTCGCGCCGCCCGATTCTCACGACCGCGGCGACGAGCAGGCCGGCGCCGGCGCCGCCCAGGATCCC
>DATKFF010000222.1:0-5461 GCA_035511595.1 Solirubrobacteraceae bacterium
GCCGGCGGGCTGCTGTCCTTCGCCTCGTGGCGGTGGATCTTCCTGATCAACGTGCCCCTCGCGCTCGGCTGCATCTTCCTGATCCTGACCGTGATCCCGCCGAGCGCGCCGCGCACGCCCGGCGCGAGGAAGATCGACATCCCTGGAGCGCTGCTGTGCGCCGTGGGGCTCGCCGGGCCGGTCTTCGCCCTGATCGAGCAGCCGCGGCTGGGGTGGTCGAGCCCCGGCGTGATCATCCCCTTCATCGGCGGCCTGGCGGTGTTCGCCGGCTTCGTGCTCTACGAGTGGCGGGCGAGCGACCCGATGCTGCCGCTCAGCCTGTTCCGCCGGCGCAACTTCTCGGCGGGCAACGTCGAGACGTTCTCCATGTACGCGGGGCTCTCGATCCTGTTCTTCTTCCTCGTGCTGTTCCTGCAGCAGATCGGCGGCTACTCGCCGCTTCAGAGCGGCCTCGCGACGCTGCCCGTGACGATCGTGATGTTCCTGCTCTCGCGTCGTTTCGGCGCGCTCGCCGACCGCTATGGCCCGCGCCTGTTCATGGGGGCGGGGCCGCTCGTCGCGGCCGCCGGCCTGCTCCTGTTCCAGACCACCGGGACGACGCCCTCATATCTCTCCGAAGTGTTCCCGGCTCTGATCCTGTTCTCGCTCGGCCTGTCGATGACGGTGGCGCCGCTGACCGCAGCCGTGCTCGCGGGCATGGAAACCCAGGCGGGGATCGCCTCAGGTGTCAACAACGCCGTCTCGCGCGTCGCCGGCCTCTTGGGCACGGCCTCGGTCGGCGCGGCGATCTCGGCGTCGTTCGCCGCCACCTTCGCCTCGCAGCTCGGCTCGACGCCGCTGTCCCGCGCCGGGCGCGCGGCGGCCGCAGAAGCCAAGCGGCTGCCGCTCGGCAAGCCCTCGGTCCACGGCTTGGCGCCCGGGCAGGCGCACACGATCACGGCCGCCGCCGAAGCGGCGTCCCTTCACGCCTTCCACGAGGGCATGATGATCGCCGCAGTGCTGGTCGCGATCGGCGGGCTCATCGGCTTCATCTGGATCCGAAACCCGCGCCGCGCACCGAGCGACGTGAAGGCCGACGAATGCGGCGGCGGTCAGATCCTCGGCCGTCCCGGTGGCGCCCTGGAGGGGGTCGGAGCCGCTCGGTAGTGGACGCTGCGAGGCCGGCCACCGCAACGCCAACCCCCCAAAACCCAAAAAAAAAGACGCCGGGCCTGAGGGCCCAGCGTCGTTCGGCTCGCCACGCGTGCGTCGGCTACTCCGTACGCGCGTACTCGCGCATCGCTTCGATCAGCGGGCCGAGCCTGCGCCCCTGCTCGGTCAGCCGGTACTCCACCGTCGGCGGGCTCGACGGGATCACCTTGCGCTGCACGAGGCCCGCGGCCTCGAGGTCGCGGAGCCTCTCCGAGAGCATCCTCGGAGAGATCCCCGCGACCGCCTCGGCGAATTCGTTGAAGCGCAGCGCACCGCTCAGCGCGGCGTAGAGGATCGAGAGCTGCCAGCGCCGCTCGAGCAGGGAGGCTGTCTCCCTGATCTCGAGCGGCACCGGCTCACATCTACGAGAGGGGCGCGACATCGCGGGCCGGCTCGAGGGCGCGGTCGAGCACCTCCTGAACCGTCATCACCGGGTGGAACGTCATCTGCTCGCGGACCTGCTCGGGGATGTCGTCGAGATCGCCCCGGTTTCGCTCCGGGAGGATCACGTCGGTCAGCCCTGCCGCATGGGCGGCGAGCACCTTCTGCTTCAGGCCTCCGATCGGCAGCACCCGTCCCTGCAGCGTGACCTCACCGGTCATGCCGACGGTGTGCTTGACCGGGCGCCCGGACAGCAGCGAGGCCAGGGAGGTGACCATCGTCACGCCCGCGCTCGGACCGTCCTTGGGGATCGCCCCGGCGGGGATGTGGACGTGGAACTCCTTGCCGTCGAACGCGTGCTCGTCGATGCCGAGGTCCTCAGCGTGACCGCGCACGTATGAGAGCGCGATCCGCCCGGACTCCTTCATCACGTCACCCAGCTGGCCGGTCAGCACGAGGCTGCCGTTCGAGGAGCTCCCGTTCATGGCGGTCGACTCGATGAACAGCACGTCGCCTCCGGCGCCCGTCACTGCGAGCCCGGTCGCGACGCCCGGCGTGGCGGTCCTGGCGGCCGACTCCTGGAAGACCTTCTGGCGCCCGAGCGCGTCGCGCACGGCCTCCAGGTCGATCTTCACAGGGACCTCGATCGCCTTCTCGCCCGGTGCCGACCCGTTCTGCTCGGGAGCGCCGGCGCTCGCCTGCGCTGATGCGATCTTCGTCGCTGTCTTGCGCAGGATCGTGCCGAGGTTGCGCTCCAGGTTACGGACGCCTGCCTCGCGGGTGTACTCGGTGATGACCGTCTTCAGGATCTCGTCGGAGACCTCGACCTCGTCCTCGCGCAGACCGTTGCGGTCGCGCTGGCGCGGCCACAGGTAGCCCTTGGCGATCGCGAGCTTCTCCTCGGTCGTGTAGCCGTCGAAGCTGATCACCTCCATGCGGTCCAGCAGCGGACCGGGGATGGTGTCGGCCACGTTCGCCGTCGCCAGGAACATCACCTGGCTCAGGTCGAGCTCGACGTCGAGGTAGTGGTCGCGGAACGAGTGGTTCTGAGCCGGGTCGAGCACCTCGAGCAGGGCCGCCGACGGGTCGCCGCGCCAATCGGCGCCGACCTTGTCGACCTCGTCGAGGAGGATCACCGGGTTCATCGTCCCCGCGTCGCGGAGCGCACGCACCAGCCGGCCCGGCAGCGCGCCGATGTAGGTGCGCCTGTGGCCGCGGATCTCGGCCTCGTCGCGGACGCCGCCGAGCGACATGCGCACGAACTCGCGTCCGGTCGCCTTCGCGATCGACTCGCCGATCGAGGTCTTGCCGGTGCCCGGGGGCCCGATCAGCGTCAGGATCGCGCCCGACTTGGGGTCGGCCTCGATCCCGCGCTCCTGGCGCAGCTTGCGCACGGCCAGGTACTCGGTCACACGGTCCTTGACGTCCTCGAGTCCGGCGTGGTCGGCGTCCAGCACCTCACGTGCCTCCACCGGGTCCAGCCGCTCGTCGGAGCGCTTGTTCCACGGCACGGCGATCAGCCAGTCCAGGTAGGTCCGGATCATGCTCGACTCACCCGTCTGGTCGCCCATCCGCTCGAGGCGGGCAAGCTCCTTCAGGGCCTGCTCTTTGACCTCGTCGGGCATGCCGGCGTCCTCGATCTTCGTGCGGTACTCGTCGGCGACCGAGGCGTCGTCCTCGCCCAGCTCCTTGCGGATGGAGTCCATCTGCTTGCGCAGGAAGTACTCGCGCTGCTGCTTCTCAGCGCCCTCCTGCACGTCCTCGCGGATGCGCTTGCGCACCTGCAGCTCGGCGAGGCTCTCGCGCTGCAGCCTGACGGCCAGCTCGAGGCGCTCGGTCACGTCGAGCGTGCGCAGCAGCTCGACCTTCTGCTCGTAGCTGAGGGTGGGGGAGTAGCCGGCCGAATCGGCCAGCGAGCCCGGCTCGACGATCGCGCGCAGGAACGCCGCGATGCGTCCGTCGTCGCCGCGCAGCTCGAGGATCTCCTCGACCGTCGCGCGGTACTCGCGCTCCAGCTCGCGGGTGCGACCGTCCACGGGGACCTCGTCGGGACGCTCGTCGACCTGCACGCGCAGCTCGCCGCTCGGGCCGGTCTCGGCCGCCCCGATCAGCGCGCGGTGCTCGCCCGAAAGGGCGACGGCGCGGCCTCCGCCGGGAAGGCGGATCTGCTCTGAGACCTCGGCGATCGTGCCGACCTCGAGGAACTCGTTCTCGTGACGCGGGACGAGCACGACGCGCTCGTCGTCTCCGACGTCGATCGTCAGCGTGATCCCCATGTTGGGGAACACGACGGTGTCATCGAGGGGGATCAGCCGGAGCCGCTCACCCGAAGGCTCGGGCGGGGCTGAAGTCTCGTTGGGTGAGGTGGGGGTCATAAGGGTTCTCGCTCCATATGAGGTTACGAAAGTTTAGTTAGTATAGCGCTTGTCGTTGCGTAGTCAAGTACTTTGGGGCGATGCCGGAAACGCGCATTGCAGAGCCGTTTTCAGCGGGGAGGCCGGGTCGGCGGAAGGAGGCTCGCATAATGGCCCCGATCGCTTCAAACACGAGCGCAGAGGAGCCACCGATGTCGAGCTATACCGTCGTGAACCTGCTGGAGCTGCCCGACAGCGTGGGCGACCGCGCACCGGAGATCGAAGGCCGCTTCGCACGCACCGCGCTCGGATCGCGCGACCTGGGGATCAGCCACTGGCGCTATGAGCCGAACTTCCGCAGCGACAAAGGCCACAGCCACGGCGAGCAGGAGGAGGCCTACCTGGTGCTCGCCGGGTCGGGGCAGATACTGCTCGACGGCGAGGTGCGCGAGCTGCGCCACTGGGATGTCGTGCGGGTCGCGCCCGAGGTGGTGCGGGCGTTCGCGGCGGGCCCCGACGGGCTCGAGCTCATCGCGGTCGGCGGTCCCAAGCCGGAGGAGGGCGACGGGCGGCCCGGGCCGGTGGAGTGGCCAGAGGCGTGAGAGCAGCCGGGTCGGGGGGTTGCTGCTCGGCTGGGGGCGTGGCGGCAGACTGGTGCCCAGTGGACCCCAATATGCAGAAAGGGGTGCGACCGGCACAAGTCCGGGGCACCCGGCGGTGGGCTGGAATCGGAGCGAGTCGCCCCGGGGCCGGCGGCACGGATGTTCAGGCGCGGCCTTCGCTCGGCCCACCGGCCGTCCCGCCCCGCCCCGACGGAGCGGGACGGGGCGGACGGGCTTCCGGTTCTAGATCCCGGCTCCGAATTTCGAGCAGGTCGCCTGGAACGAGCTGCTCGGGCTCGCCGAGAGCTGGTTCAGCACGTTCTGCAACGAGGGCGAGTCCTCGAACATCCCGATGTGGCCGACGGGGTCGGCCGGGCACTGGTTCTGGATCGTGATGTTCGTGACGGCCGGCCCGCTCAGGAACGCGTTCGTGTAGGGGGTGACGACCTCGTCGTGGGTCGTCTCGATGACGACGTAGCGCGGCCCGGAGACCGTGTCACCGCTGCCGAACGTCTTCTTGATGAAGGCGGAGCCGACCTCCTGCTGTGGCAGTGCCGGTGCGCCGATCACGCCCAGGAACGAGTTGACCGCCAGCGATGCGAACGGGAAGTTCCCGATCAGCGTCACGAGGCCGTCGACGGTGGTGCCGTGGTTGCTCGGCGCCAGGCCGATCAGCGTGTGCACCTTCGCGGCGCCGCCGAGGAAGCGCAGGTAGTAGTTGGGCATCATGCCGCCCTGGGAGTGGCCCACCATGTCGACCTTGCTCGCCCCGGTTTTCGCGAGCACGTTGTTCACGAAGCTCGACAGTTGTTCGGCGGACTGTTCGATGTTGCCGAGCCCGTCGATGCTCCCGAGCAGCCCCGAGAGGATCGTCTGGCCGTAGTTGAAGCCGTAGACGCAGTAGCCGTTGTTTGCGAGCAGCGGCGCCAGCGT
>DATKFF010000223.1:0-4612 GCA_035511595.1 Solirubrobacteraceae bacterium
AGGTCGAAGACACCGGGCTCGGCGACTACATCCGCTGGTCGCCGCCGTACTACGAGGGCGCCGAGCAGAGCGCCCGCAGCGCCCTGTTCCTGGCGCTCAACCGCGGCAAGCGCTCGATCCGAGTCGACCTCAAGAACGATCGCGGCAAGGAGGTGCTGCTCCGGCTGGCGCGTGGCGCCGACGTGCTGCTCGAGTCGTTCCGCCCCGGCGTGCTGGACCGCCTCGGCGTGGGCTATGAGCGCCTGCGCACCGAGAACCCCCGGCTCGTCTACTGCGCGATCACGGGCTACGGCCAGGACGGCCCCAATCGCGACCGCTCCGGCCACGACATGAACTACCTCGGGTTGAACGGGCTGCTCGGGCTGACCGGCGATCCCGACGGCCCGCCGGTGCAGGCGGCCGGGCAGATCGCCGATCTCGGCGGCGGCGCGCTGATGGCGGCCGTCGGCGTGCTCGTGGCGCTGCGCGAGCGCGAGCGCTCAGGCGAGGGGCAGCTGGTCGACTGCTCGATGTTCGACGGCTCGCTGTCGTGGCTGGCGCTGGTCGCCGCCGACATGCTCGCGACCGGTCACGCGCCGGAGCGCGGACGCATTCACCTGGCGGGCGGGGTGATCTGCTACCGGCCCTACCGGTGCGCCGACGGGTACGTCACGCTCGGCGCGCTGGAGCCGAAGTTCTGGGCCGAGCTGTGCCGCGGCGTCGGCCGGGAGGACCTGCTCGAGCACGCGTTCGACCCGCCCGGCTCCGACGCACACCGCGCGCTGGAGGAGATCTTCGCGGAGCGCACGCGCGCGCAGTGGCAGGCGTTCGCCTCCGAGCACGACTGCTGCCTCGAGCCCGTGCTCGCGCTAGATGAGGCGCTCGGCTCCGACCTGGTGGCCGAGCGGGAGATGGTGGTCGAGCTCGCCCAGCCCGGTGCGGACCGGCCGGTCAAGCTGTTGGGCGCGCCGTTCAAACTCAGCCGCACGCCGGCGGACCCGGCTCGTGCCCCCGGTCCCGGGCTCGGGGACCACACCGCCGAGGTGCTGGCGGCGGCGGGATACAGCGTGGAGCAGATCGCTGAGCTCCAGCGCGCCGGCGCGGTCGCGGGATCCGCGGCCGGGGCGGTGCAGGGCTCGTTCATGAGCGCGTGACGGACGGGACGGCAGTGAGCGGCAACGGGATGCTGAAGATGTCCGAGCTGGCCGAGCGCTCGGGCGTCAGCGCCGCGACGATCAAGCACTACCTGCGCGAGGGGCTGCTGGGCTCGGAGGCCGAGGTGCTGCGGACCTCACGCAACATGGCCTACTACCCCGTCGATTTTGTCGACCGCGTGCAGCTGATCAAGCGGCTGCAGGAGGAGCGGTTCATGCCGCTGCGAGTGATCCGCGAGGTGATCGGGTCAGACCCCGACCGCGCCGCCCGCCTGATCGAGCTCGAGGACCGGATCCTCGAGCGCGCGATCGAGGCAAGGGAGACCGGGCGGGTCACGCGCTCCAAGGTCCAGGAGACCTACGCGGTCCCCAAGAACGTGCTCGATCGGCTCGAGTCGCTCGGCGTGCTGACGCCGACCCAGCGCGGCTACGACGCCGACGACGTGGCGATCATCGAGGCGATCTCGCGGTTCCGCGCGGGCGGCTACGAAGAGGCGATCGGGTTCACCGTGTACGACACGCTCCGCTACCGGGAGGCGCTCGAGCCGCTCGTCGCGGAGGAGGTCCGGGTGCTGCTCGACCGGCTCGCCGGCAAGGTCGACGTCGAGCGCGCGGTCGAGATCATCTCCTCGGGCGCGGAGCCGCTGCGGGAGCTGATCGGAGCGGTGCATTCGAAGCTGCTGCTCGCCGAGCTGCGCCGCCAGCGCGGACACGGGGACTAGAGACGAGGTGGTCGTCCGGCCGGTGCGGGTCGAGCAGACGCGTGCGCTCCGCCAGGCCGTCCTGCGTCCCTTCATGACGATCGGGGAGATGGACGAGTCAGAGCCGCCGGACGCGTTCGCCGTGGGGGCGTTCGACGACGACGACGAGCTGGTCGCGGTCGGCTTGATCGGGCCGGAGGGCGACCCCGGCGCCTGGCGCATACGTGGGATGGCCGCGGCACCGGCGGTGCGCGGGCGCGGGGCGGGGACAGCGGTCCTCGACGCGCTGCTGGAGCACGCCCGTTCGCAGGGCGCCGCGAGTGTCTGGGCGAACGTCCGGATCCCGGCTCGCCGGCTGTACGAACGCGCGGGGTTTCGCCCGATCTCCGATGAGTTCGAGGAGCCGATGATCGGCCCGCACATGGTGATGAGCCGCACGCTTTAGGTTCAGCTCCCGCGCGGGCTCACCACCACGCGTCGTGCTCCTCCATCACGCCGTAGCCCTCCGCCAGGCGCAGCCCGCCCGGCAGCTCTCCGCGAAACGTCCCGAACGGCTGACGGTATGAGCTACGGACCAGCAGCAGGTTGTCGCGGCGCGCCCGCACCGCCTCGGACCTGAACTCGAGTCCGTCGACGGCCCCCAGGTCCGCCGCGAACAAGCACGGGCCGACCTCTTCCGGGCGACCGTCGACCCACACGGTTCGCTCGCTGCCGCTCGGAGCATCGTTGACGCCGGCGACCAGGTTCCAGGCGAGCTCTCGCCCCTCTTCGGTATGCCCCACACCCGCCGACCACCGCCAGTGCGTGTGGCGCGGGTAATAGCCGGCGGTGTCATCGATCACCGCGCGCGCGTTCACTCGCCGCACCGCCCCGTCGATCTCGACCGTCCCGATCGCGCGCACGCCGCCCTGCTTCCGGGTCCAGGCGTACGCGTCGCCCGCCGGCGCGATCGTCTCGACGCCCGCGGTCTCCTCGAGGCCGAGCTCGAGCTTGACGGCGCGGTCATCGACCCGCGCGAAGCCGGTCCCAAGGCTGACCGCCCCGCCGCCGATCGCGGTCCGCTCGTGCAGGCGCCCGGTGACCCGGTCCCACACCGCCCAGAACGCCTGGCGCGCCGGGCCGACTCGAGCCGATCCGATGCACAGCATCAGTTCCGGCCCGTACACACCGACGTAGCGCCACGCCTTCAGGGGGCGCAGCCCCTGCCGGGGTGCCATCGCGGCCGGGGGCAGCGCCAGCGACGCGAGCGCCGCCGGCCGCGGCGCGCCAAACACCCCGCGGTAAGGCGCTACGGTCTCTCTCACCACCGTTATCCTCCTGGTAGATACCTGACTGACCAGTCAATCAACGCGCGAGCAGGAGGAGAGCAGATCCGGTGCGTGCCGGCGCGGTTCAGCTGAACTCAACGGAGGACACCGATCGCAACCTCGCGACGGCCGACCGGCTGGTGCGCGAAGCGGCGTCGCTCGGCGCCGAGCTCGTCGTGCTGCCCGAGAAGTGGAGCGTACTCGGCACTGCCGAGCAGACAGCCGCGGCCGCCGAGCCACTGGACGGTCGCTCCATCACCTGGGCCCGCGAGGTCGCCGCCGAGCTGCAGATCGACCTGGTCGCCGGATCGATCGTCGAGCGCGTCGCCGGCCGGGAGAAGCTGTCGAACACGAGCGTTCACGTCGGCCCCGACGGCGGGGTCCGCGCGGTCTACCGCAAGCTCCACATGTTCGACGTCGAAGTGGACGGCGTCATCTACGCCGAGTCCCGCAATGAGGAGCCCGGCGACGAGGTCGTTCTGTCCGCCCTCGCGGACGGCTCCGGGCTGGGGATGAGCATCTGTTATGACGTCCGCTTCCCGGAGCTCTACCGCGCGCTGGTCGACGGCGGCGCCGAGGTGATCACGATCCCGGCGGCGTTCACCCTGGCGACGACTCGCGACCACTGGGAAGTGCTCGTCCGGGGGCGTGCGATCGAGAACCAGTGCTTCGTCGTCGCGCCCAACCAGATCGGCGCCCACCCGCCGGGCAACCGCTCGGGTGGACGGTCGTTGATCGTCGATCCGTGGGGCCTCGTCCTCGCCGCCGCGCCCGACACCGAGACGGCGATCGTCGCCGATCTCGACTTCGCCAACATGGAGGACATCCGGCGCCGGCTGCCAGCGCTCACCCACCGCCGCCGTGATGTCTACTCGGTACGGACCTGATGGCCGCGACCGCTCCCGCCGAAAAGCGCAGGGTGATCCTCGACGCCGCCGTGCGGGTGTTCGCCCGGCAGGGCTTTCACACCTGCCGCGTCGCGGACATCGCCGACGAGGCCCAAGTCGCGTACGGCCTCGTGTACCACTACTTCTCCTCCAAGGAGGAGATCCTCGACACGCTGTTCCTGGAGCGTTGGGACCTGATGCTCGAGGCGATCTCCGAGGCCGACGCGCAGCAGCGTTCGCCACGGGAGAAGCTCTACGCGATCGCCGCCTTCATCGTCGAGTCCTACCGCCACGACCCGGAGCTGATGAAGGTGATCATCGTCGAGGTCACGCGCGCGGCGAACACCTTTGGGCGCACGCACCTGGCCAAGATCCGCGAGGCCTACGACCAAATCGCGGAGATCGTGCGGCGCGGCCAGGCCGAGGGCGTGTTCCGTGATGAGATCGATCCGGCGTTCGCCGCGCTGGCGTTCTACGGGCTGATCGAGCAGGTGCTGACGGCCTGGATCTTCGATGCCGAGCTCGTGGCGGAGGAAGAGCTCGACCGCGCGAAGACGCTGATCGTCGACACGATCTGCCGGGGT
>DATKFF010000224.1:0-3302 GCA_035511595.1 Solirubrobacteraceae bacterium
CCGAGTGCGCACGTACTGCCCCGTCGGCGACCTGGTCGCAGGCATGGCCTACCTGGTCCGCAGGCTGCTCGAGAACACGAGCAACGAGTCGTTCCTCCACGAGCAGGCGACCGGCGCCGGGCTCGAGGAGCTGCTGGCGGCGCCGTGAGCGTGGCTACCGTGATCGGGGTGCAACCGTTCGCCAACGAACCGGTGCTGGAGCTTCGCCGCGGCGCCGTCCGAGCCCGGCTGTCCGAGGCGCTAGAGCGCCTCGACGAGCAGCTGCCGCTGCGGGTGCCGGTGATGATCGGCGACGGGGAGCGCGACGGCGATGAGCTCAGCTCGACCGACCCCGGCGACCCGGAGCGGGTTGTCGCGCGTGCCGCGATCGCCACCGCTGCCGAGGTCGACGCCGCCGTCGAGGAGGCGCGCCGGGGGTTTCCCGGCTGGAGCGATCGGAGCGCCGATGAGCGAGCGGCCGCGTTGATCGCGGCCGCTGAATGGATGCGCGAGCGGCGCCTCGAGCTCGCCGCACTGGAGGTCCGTGAGTGCGCCAAGCCGTGGCCCGAGGCCGACGCGGACGTCTGCGAGGCGATCGATTTCCTCGAGTACTACGCGCGCGGAGCGACCCTGCTCGAGCGCGGCGCCGGACTGGTCCAGGTGCCGGGCGAGCGCAACGAGATGCGCTATGCGCCGCGCGGGCCGACCGCTGTGATCTCGCCGTGGAACTTCCCGCTGGCGATCCCGTGCGGGATGACCGCCGCGGCGCTCGCGACGGGCAATACCGTGGTGCTGAAGCCCGCCGAACAGTCCCCGGGCTGCGCGCTTCGTCTCGTCCAGGCGCTCCGCGCCGGAGGCGTCCCCCCGTCGGCGGTCGCGCTCTTGCCGGGCGCCGGCGAGGCCGGCGCGGCGCTCGTCGCCCACCCCGGCGTACAGACGATCGCGTTCACCGGTTCCCAGCAGGTCGGGCTCGAGATCGTGCGCAGCGCGGCCGACGTGAAGCCGGGGCAGCTCACGATCAAGCGCGTGATCGCCGAGCTCGGCGGCAAGAACTGCATCATCGTCGACGCCGACGCCGACCTCGATGAGGCGGTCCCGGCGATCGTCTCCTCGGCGTTCATCTACGCCGGTCAGAAATGCTCGGCGGCCGCCCGGGTGCTGGTGCACGAGGCGATCGCGGACAGGTTGATCGACCGCGTCGTCGGGGCGGTGCGGGTGCTCGTCGTCGGTCAGGCCGACGAGCTCACGACCGACGTCCCGCCGGTGATCGAGCGCTCCGCACAGGAGCGCGTCGCGCGCTACGCCGAGCTCGCCGCCCGCGACGGGCGGATCGCCGCGCGGGTCGAGCCCGTCCCGGAGCACGGGTGGTTCTGCCCGCCGACGGTCGCCGTCGACCTCGAGCCGGGCTCGCCGGTCCTGTCTGACGAGATCTTCGGGCCGCTACTGGCGATCGACCGCGTCCGTGACGTCGAGCACGCGATCGAGATCGTCAGCGCGCTGCCGGTGGCGCTTACCGGTGGTCTGTTCGCCCGTGACCCGGCGACGGTTCGCTACGTCCGGCAGCGGACGCCGGTCGGCAACCTGTACGTCAACCGGGGGATCACCGGCGCCAAGGTCGGGCGCCAGCCGTTCGGCGGCAATCGCCTGTCGGGGACCGGATCCAAGGCCGGCGGGCCCGACTACCTGCTGCATTTCGTGGAACCCCGGGCCGTGACGGAGAACACGATGCGCCACGGCCTCGTCGTCTGAGCGGCCCCGAAGGGCCGATTTTTAAGCCGGAGGGCTTGATTTCCGCCGGTTAGCGGTCGATGATCGTCGAGAAGTCATCGTGTTAGTGCCACCCGAAGCCGCCTGGAAAATCGTGCTGGCCGTCGCGCTGGGCGGGGCGATCCTCGCGAGCGCGTACGCCAAGGCGCCGCGCCGGGCGTTTCCCAGCAGCGAGTTGCGCCGGCTGGTGCTGGGCGCGCTGGTCCTCTACGCCGTCGGCCTGACGTCCTCGCTGACTCACCATTCGGTGCTCGCGGTGGTGCTGTTCGCGTCCGGGATCAGCGTCTCGGCGCTGGCGGCGTGGCTGTCGCGCGGCAACGATTCCGGCGGCGGCCCACCGCGTGGCGACGAGCCCGTCGACGAGCAGCCGCCGCCCGACCCCGACGGGGTGCCGCGGTTCGACTGGGCGACGTTCGAGCGCGACTTCCAGGATTACGCCCGCCGCCGCTCGCCGGTCGGCAGCCCCTAGCCGGCAACCGGCGCGGCTGCAGCCGCTGAGCATTACGATCGCCCGCGCGAGTTGCGGGAGCTGTTCGCTTGGCAGGGAGCCGCCGGTTTCCAGGCGTGCACGGGAGGAGCTAGAGGTGAAGAGGCGATCTGCAGCGGTCGCGGCGGTCCTCGCCGCGGCGACGGTCTTGGGGTTCGTGAGCGCCGCTCAGGGGCGGCCAACCCCCACGCGGGGGGCGTTGTTCATGGCGGGCGCGGCCGTCGAGAGCTTCACGCCGCCGGCGTTCGGCGCGCTGTCGGGCGATCCGGCCGAGTGCGCGGCGGCGACGGACGGCGCGTTCAGCGGCGTGCGCTACTTCGGCTTCGAGGAGCCCTACGTCGACGAGCAGCACGACGGCCATTACGACCCGGGCGACCCGTTCATCGACTGCAACCACGACGGGCGCTGGGACGGGAACACGTTGGGCGGCGGAGGCAACGCCCCCCGCTACTACGACCACGTCGCCGACCCGGTCGGCGCCCGGGCACTGGTTGTCGCCAACGGAAGTCGGACGGTCGCGATGGAGGTGGTCGACAACGAGGGCCTGTTCAACGTCTACGCCGACCGGATCCGGGCCAAGGTGCGGGCCGACGGCTACCGGCTCGACAGCATCCAGATCTCCTCCACGCACGACGAGTCGGCGCCCGACACGATCGGCCTGGGTGGCCAGGACTCGCTGCTGTCGGGCGTGAACGCGTACTTCGCGGACTACCTGGTGCAGCAGTCCGCGCTGGCGATCGAGCAGGCGTACGACGACATGCGCCCCGCTCGGATCCGTTACGCCGAGGCGCAGGAACCCGCGAACCTGAGGCAATGCTGGTCCTCATACCCGTTCATCGACAACCAGCTGATGCCGGTGCTCCAGGCGGTCGGCACCAACGGCCGGACGATCGCGACGGTCGCGAGCGTCAGCCAGCACGCCGAGACCCTTGGCTTCAACGGCGGCTCGCAGCTCGATCCGGGAACGCTTTACACGCTCGATCAGGAGAACCTGTGGGTGTCGGGTGACTGGCCGTACTGGTTCCGCACGGCGCTTGAGAACGCGTATGGCGGCGTCGGGATCGAGATG
>DATKFF010000225.1:0-13318 GCA_035511595.1 Solirubrobacteraceae bacterium
CTTCCACTCGTGCTTGATGGAGCCGTGGGACGGTCCGGCCGCGGTCGTGTTCACCGACGGCCGTCTGGCCGGAGCCGTGCTCGACCGAAACGGCCTACGCCCCGGCCGCTGGGTTCAGGACACCGAGGGGTACGTCGTGCTCGCCTCGGAGACGGGCGTGACGACGGTCGCGCCTGAGCACATCCAGCGCAAGGGCCGGCTCGCCCCGGGCAAGCTGTTCCTCGTCGACCTCGAGGAAGGACGGATCGTCGACGACGACGAGCTCAAGCGCCGGATCGCCCGCAGCAAGCCCTACACCGAGTGGTACGAGGACTCCGTCGTCCACATCGCCGACCTCCCCGACCGGGAGCCGCGAACGCCGCGGATCGAGCCGCTGCGGTCCAAGCAGCTGGCGTTCGGCTACTCGCAGGAGGACTTGCGGCTGATCATCGCGCCGATGGCCAACAACGGCGAGGAGCCCGTCGCCAGCATGGGCAACGACGCCGCGCTCGCGGTCCTCTCCGACCGCCAGCCGCCGCTGTTCTCGTACTTCAAGCAGCTGTTCGCGCAGGTCACCAACCCGCCGATCGACCCGATCCGCGAGCAGGTCGTGATGAGCCTGCAGGCCGGTGTCGGCGCGGAGGTCAACCTGCTCTGCGAGGAGGCCGAGCAGGCGCACATGCTGGTGATGGACCAGCCGATCCTGCGCAACCACGAGCTCGAGAAGCTCCGCCAGGTCTCGCACGAGGTGTTCAACGCGGCCACGCTCGACATCACCTGGCCGATCGAGCAGGGCCCGGATGGGATGGAGATCCGGCTCTCAGACCTCTGCGAAGAGGCCGCTCGGTACGTCGACAACGGCGCCAACATCCTGATCCTGTCGGACCGCAATCTCGGCCACGAGCGGGTCGCGACGCCGTCCCTGCTGGCAGTCGCCGCGGTCCACCATCACCTGGTGCGCCGCGGCACCCGTCTGCGGACCGGGCTCGTGATCGAGTCAGGTGAGCCGCGCGACATCCACCACATGGCGACGCTGATCGGGTACGGGGCCGCGGCGATCAACCCGTACGTGATGTTCGAGTCGCTTGACGAGCTCGCCGACCGCTCGCTGCTACCAGTCGAGCTGACCCGCGATCAGGGGGAGGCGAACATCGTCAAGGCGATCGGCAAGGGGCTGATGAAGACGATCTCGAAGATGGGGATCTCGACGATCCAGTCCTACTGCGGCGCGCAGATCTTCGAGGCCGTCGGCCTCGACCGTGACGTGATCGACAAGCACTTCACCGGCACGGCCTCGCGAATCGGCGGGATCGGGCTCGATCAGCTCTCGACCGAGGCGCTCGAACGCCACTACCGCGCGTATCCGCGGACCGCCCGTGAGCTGCTGCCGGTCGGCGGCGTACTCCAATGGCGCCGCGACGGCGAGCTCCACGTCTGGAACCCCGACACCGTCGCCAAGCTGCAGCATGCCGTCAAGCCGCCGCCCGAGGACGTCGCTCCCCGGAACGGCGACGCGCCGATCGACGCCGACGCCACCTACGACCCGCGGGAGACGTACGCGGAGTACGCGCGGATGGTCAACGACGACGCGGTCCGCAAGGGCCTCTTGCGCGGGCTGATGAAGCTCCGCGCGGCCGGAGAGCCGGTGCCGGTCGAGGAGGTCGAGCCCGCGACCGAGATCGTCAAGCGGTTCACCACCGGGGCGATGAGCCTCGGCGCGCTCGGCCGTGAAGCACACGAGACGCTCGCAATCGCGATGAACCGGATGGGCGCGCGCTCGAACACCGGCGAGGGGGGAGAGGATCCCTCGCGCTACACCCCCGATGACAACGGCGACCTGCGGCGCTCGGCGATCAAGCAGGTCGCCTCGGGGCGCTTCGGCGTCACGATCCACTACCTCGTCAACGCGGACCAGCTGCAGATCAAGATGGCCCAGGGCGCCAAGCCCGGCGAGGGCGGCCAGCTGCCCGGCCACAAGGTCGACGCCTACATCGCGAAGATCAGGAGCTCAACCCCGGGCGTCGGTCTCATTTCACCGCCGCCGCACCACGACATCTACTCGATCGAGGACCTCAAGCAACTGATCTACGACCTGCGCTGCGCGAATCCGAACGGCTCGGTGTCGGTCAAGCTGGTGTCCGAGGTCGGTGTCGGGACCGTCGCCGCCGGCGTCGCCAAGGCGAACGCCGATCACGTCACGATCGCGGGACACGATGGCGGCACCGGCGCCTCGCCGCAGTCCTCGGTGCAAGGCGCCGGCGTGCCGTGGGAGATCGGCTTGGCGGAGACCCAGCAGACGCTGCTTCTGAACGACCTGCGCTCGCGGATCACCGTCGAGGTCGACGGCGGCATGCGGACCGGCCGCGATGTCGTCGTCGGGGCGCTGCTCGGCGCTGACGAGTTCGGCTTCTCGACCGCGCCGCTGATTGCGATGGGCTGCATCATGATGCGCGTCTGCCACCTGAACACGTGCCCGGTGGGGATCGCGACGCAGGATCCTGAGCTGCGCAAGCGCTTCCGCGGCACCCCGGAGCAGGTCACGGCCTACCTGATGATGGTGGCCGAGGAGGTGCGGGAGATCATGGCCTCGCTGGGGATCCGCCGCGTCGAGGACATGATCGGGCGCACCGACCTGCTCGACACGGACGACGCGGTCGATCACTGGAAAGCGCGCCATGTCGATCTCCAGATGGTGCTCGAGTCGCCCGAGCTGCCGCCCGAGACGCCGCGCCACCGCACCCGGCCACAGGTGCCGGTGCTCGACGACGCGCTCGACTGGGAGCTGCTGCGCCGCTGCGGCCCGGCGCTCGAGCACGGCGAGGCCGTGAAGCTCGGGCCGATCCCGGTGCGCAACGTCAACCGCACGGTCGGCGGCATCCTGTCTGGCGAGATCGCGCGGCGGCGTGGCGCCAGGGGGCTGCTGGAGGGAACGGTGGAGATCACGTTCTCGGGCTCGGCCGGGCAGAGCTTCGCGGCCTGGCTGGCACCCGGCGTCACCTTCTCGCTGCGCGGCGAGACCAACGACTACGCCGGCAAGGGCCTGTCCGGCGGGATCGTCTCGGTCCGCCCGCCGGAGCGCGCGCGATTCCTGGCCGAGGAGAACATGATCGTCGGCAACACCGCGCTATATGGCGCAACCGCTGGCCGCGCGTTCTTCCGCGGGCTGGCGGGTGAGCGCTTCGCGGTGCGCAACTCGGGCGCCAAGGCCGTCGTCGAGGGCGTCGGCGACCACGGCTGCGAGTACATGACAGGTGGCCGCGTGGTCGTGCTCGGCCCCACCGGGCGCAACTTCGCGGCCGGGATGAGCGGCGGGGTCGCCTACGTGTACGACAAGGACCGGCACTTCGCGGACCGCTGCAACCTCGAGCTCGTCGACCTCGAGCAGCTGACCGAGGCCGACGATGAGGAGCTGAAGGCGCTGATCTCCGAGCACGTCGCGCGGACCGGGTCGATGGTCGGCCGCAACCTGCTCGCCTCGTGGGAGCGAGGCGCCCGTGACCGATTCGTCAAGGTGATGCCGCGGGACTACAGGCGCGCGCTCGAGGAGCGGGCCGAGCGGGAGCTCAGCGAAGCAGCGCCTGCGTGACCCCGGCGATCGTGTCGATCCCGTACTGCATCGTCGGATCGCCGTCGGTCATGACCGCCATCGCGAACGTGCGGCCGCGTCCCTCGAGCCGGGCGATCTGGTGCACCAGCTGGGCCGAGCCGACCGGCTCCGAGCCGTCCTTGAAGAACACCCTGTACCCGAGCGGTCGCGCGACCGCGGGGATCGCCCAGCTCTGCGACGGCTCGATCGTCGAGAGCAGGAAGCGGGCGTAGCCGACAAATTCTCTCGGGATCAGCGAGTCCATCTCGAAGAAGAACCGTGCCTGGTCGGCGGGGCTCAGCAGCGCGCCGCCCCATAGCCCGGAGACCGAGAAATCGGTCATGTGCGCTGCCGCCGCGACCGCGTACAGCCCCGAATCACCGACGATCGACCAGCACTGCGTCGCGGCGTTGTTGTCCGACACGTGGATCATCGGGTACAGGAACGAGTTGCTGTAAGAGTCGACGTAGTGCTGGCCGCGGGCGTCGAGGCGGCGGAGGTAGCCGACCAGCAGCATCGCCTTGACGACGCTCGCGGTGATGAACGTCTCATGCACGTTCACGCCTGACAGCCGGCCCTCGCTGTCGACCACGGCGAACGCGGTCTGCCCCGTGCGCCCCGCCAGGTACGAGGCGGCGCCGGCGACCGCCGCTGCGCCCGGGTACCCCTCAGGGAGGTTGCCCGAGCCGCGAAAGCCGCGCCCCGTGCAGCCCGGCGGGAGCCTGCTATTCGCCAGCGCCTGATCGCCCGGGGCGTGAAAGCACGCGCGCCACTGGAACGGGCCGGCGGGCAGCGCGATCGTCGCCTTCAGGACGGCGACGGACGCGCTCAGCGGGTAGGCGGTGGTCGCGGGCGCAGACGCGAAGGCGCCGCGCGAACCGCTCGCAAACGACCACTGGACCGTCGCGCCACCCCACTGGAGGTCACGCGGATGGAAGACCACGAGCGTCACCTGGGCGCGCCCGAGCGGGAGCGCGCTGACCTTGGTGATCACGAGGCCGCTGACGTCGACCTCGACCGCCGGGCTTGCGGGGGCAGCCGATTGCACCGCGGTATACCGCGTGTTCCGATCGGGCCGCACGGAGAACGCGAAGCCGCCGCTTGACTCGGTGATGACGCTCCCGACTGTCGTCTCCGTGCGGTACGGGTACGGACTGGCCTGCAGCTGGACGCTGGCGCCGGGCGATGCCTGTCCGACGAGGTCCACCGTCTGCCCGCTCGCCACCGCGGAGGAGCTCGCCTGAAGCGTGACCTGCGCGGCGGCGATCGCGGGCGCGGCACCGACCAGGCAGGCGGCGACCGCAAGCACGACGACCGGACCCCTTCCACACACTTCGACTGACTCTACGCGTCCGATCGGCGTCGACCCACTGGTACCCTCACCGCTCCCATGGGTGAGCTCGGCGCATTCCTGAAGATCCACCGGGTCGGCTTTGACAAGCGTGACCCGCAGCAGCGCGTGCGCGACTACAACCAGTACTTCCAGCTCCAGCCCGAGGCGGAGCTGGCGCGTCAGGGTGCGCGCTGCATGGACTGCGGGATCCCGTTCTGCCACGAGGGCTGCCCGCTCGGGAATCTGATCCCTGACTGGAACGACCTCGTGTATCGGGGAAAGTGGCACGAGGCCTCCGACCAGCTCCACATGACCAACAACTTCCCCGAGTTCACGGGGCGGATCTGCCCGGCGCCGTGCGAGTCCGCGTGCGTGCTGGCGATCAACGACGATCCGGTGACGATCGAGCAGATCGAGATGGCGATCGCCGAGCGGGCCTTCGAGGAGGGCTGGGTCGTCCCCGAACCGCCCGACCGCCGCACCGGCAAGACCGTCGCGGTGATCGGCGCCGGGCCTTCCGGGCTGGCCGCCGCGGCCGAGCTCAACCGCAGTGGCCATACGGTTACCGTGTACGAGCGCGACGAGGGCCCGGGCGGCCTGATGCGCTTCGGTGTGCCCGACGCGAAGCTGGAGAAGTGGATCATCGACCGGCGCGTGGCGATCCTCGAGCAGGAAGGGATCGAGTTCGTCTACGACACCGACGTCGGCCGGGACGTGCCCGCGCAGGAGATCACTGAGCGCCACGACGCGGTCGTCGTGACGATCGGATCACGCGTCTCACGTGACATCGACGCCCCCGGACGGGACCTCGACGGTATCGAGCTGGCGATGGACTACCTGTACCAGCGCAACCGCTGGGTCGCCGAGCAGGAGGGGCGCCCGTTCAAGGCGCCGGCGCCCGGCACCGAGATCACCGCCGCCGGCAAGAAGGTGGTCGTGGTCGGCGGCGGGGACACCGGGATGGACTGCATCTCCAATGCCCACCGGGAGGGAGCCGCGAACGTGGTGATGCTCGACGTCTACGCCCAGCTCCCGAACGACGGGCACGACCCCCGGCATCCGTGGCCGCTCCCGCCGAAGCGCACCACCAGCACCTACGCGCTCGATGAGGGCGGCAAGCGCCGCTGGGGCACGGAGGTGACCGGCTTTGGCGGCAGGGACGGGGCGGTCAGCCACGTCTACGCCCGCAAGGTCACGGGAACCTCCTCGCGTGACCTGACGCCCGTGCCGGGCAGCGAGTTCGTGCTCGAGGCCGACCTGGCGCTGATCGCGATCGGGTTTGAGCATCCCGAGCACGAGGGACTCGTGCAACAGCTCGGTCTGGGGCTCGACCGCCGCGGCAACATCCGCACCCTGCAGACGTACCGGACGTCGATCAAGGGCGTCTACGCCTGCGGTGACGCACGCCTCGGCCAGTCGCTGATCGTCACCGCGATCGCCGAGGGCCGCAAGTGCGCCCGGATCGTCAACAAGGACCTCGGTGGCAGCCCGATGGACGCCGACCGGGAGATGCTGGCGGTCGGCGCCTGGAGCGGCGAGGCCGACCGGACGCTGCGCCACGAGGCGGAGGCGGCGGGGACGGTCCGGCCCGGGGAGGAGTTCTTCACCGGTCCCGGCGCGCGCTGACGCGAGTCGCCCGCGGGCGCGACGCACAGGAATCGGGGGTACTGGCGCAACCGACTTTGTGCGGTTTCCAATTAGCGCTTCGTGGGCATGCTAGTCTCGGTTAGCTGGGCGGATCCTCGGCCCCTGGGGAAGGGTGCCGGGAACTTAGGTTTAGAAAAGCTTGGGACGGGGAAACTCGCCCCTGTACGGTCAGGGAACTGCGCCCCCACTTCCCTGACTTCCCGGGGGCCCAGATGGATCTGGGTCCCCGGGCTCTTTAACCCCCACGGGGCGTCGGCGCCCGGGGCCCGCGGTGAAACTTGACGCCCCCGTCACGAATTTATAAGGTGGCGTGATGGCGACGCTTCCAAACGCATGCGTGATCGGTGCCGGCTCGTCGGGGATCGCCGCCGCAAAGGCGCTGCACGAACGGCAGATCCCGTTTGACTGCTTTGAGAAGTCCGACCGCGTCGGCGGCAACTGGGTGTTCGGGAACCGCAACGGCATGTCCTCCGCCTACCGCTCGCTGCACATCAACACCTCGCGGGAGCGGATGGAGTACTCCGACTTCCCGATGCCCAAGCGGTATCCCGACTTTCCCCACCACACTCACATCGCCGAGTACTTCGACGACTACGTCGACCACTTCGGCTTTCGCGACAAGATCACGTTCGGGACCGGGGTCGAGCACGCCGTCCGGGGCGATGACGGCGTGTGGGCGGTGACCCTCGAGGGCGGCGAGCAGCGCCGCTACGACGCGCTGCTGGTCGCCAACGGTCATCACTGGGATCCGCGCTGGCCCGAGCCTGAGTTCCCCGGTCGGTTCGACGGCGTCCAGATGCACTCCCACCACTACGTCGAGAACACCGATTTCCGCGACAAGAACGTGCTCGTCGTCGGGATCGGCAACAGCGCGATGGACATCGCCGTTGAGTCGAGCTTCGTTTCCCGTAAGACGTTCCTGTCCTCCCGACGGGGCGCCTACATCCTTCCCAAGTACCTGTTCGGCCGGCCGCTCGACCAGATCGGCGTCAATGCGCTGACGCCGCTGCTCCCGTTCGGCTTCCGCCGCGCGATCCTGATGGCGATGTACCGGATCGGGGTCGGGAAGGTCCAGGACTACGGGCTGCCCGAGCCGGACCACAAGATCGGCGAGGCCCACCCGACGATCTCCTCGGACTTCCTGAACCGGATCGCGCACGGCGAGCTGACGTGGAAGCCGAACGTGTCGGAGCTGCTCGGAGACTCGGTGAAGTTCGAGGATGGCTCGGTCGAGCAGATCGACGTGATCGTGTGGTGCACCGGCTACAAGGTCACGTTCCCGTTCTTCGATGAGGACCTGATCTCGGCGCCCGGCAACGACCTGCCGCTGTTCCGGCGCGTGTTCAAGCCCGGGATCGACAACCTGGCGTTCATCGGGCTGCTGCAGCCGCTGGGAGCGATCATGCCGCTCTCAGAGGCGCAGGGGCGATGGGTCGCTACCTACCTGCACGGCGAGTACCGGCTGCCGCCGCTGGCGGAGATGGAGGCAGACGTTCGCCGCGAGCGCCAGCGGATGTTCAAGCGCTACGTGGCCTCCAAGCGGCACACGATGCAGGTCGACTTCGACAACTACCTGTACGAGCTGCGCAAGGAGCTTGCGCTGGGCGCAAAGCGCGCGGCCGACGCCGGCTTCACGCTGCCGGTGACGCCGCGGGCACAGACGGCGCAGGAGGCCGCCGCGGCGTGACCGAGCCCGCGCTGGCCGAGGGCGTCGCGGTCGCGGGCGACGGCAAGCGCCAGCGCACGAAGGCCCAGAACCGCGCCACGATCCTGCAGGCGGCGCGTGAGGTGTTCGCGGAGCTCGGCTACGACGCCGCCGGAGTGCGCGACATCGTCCGGCGCACCGAGCTCGCGTCCGGGACCTTCTACAACTACTTCCCGGACAAGGAGAGCGTGTTCCGCGCCGTGCTCGACGAGAGCGCGCAGGACGTGCGCAGGCGGCTCAGGTCGGCACGCGCCGGGGCCCGGACGCTCGCCGAGTTTGTCGGCGACGCCTACCGGGCGTGGTTCGAGTTCCTCGTCGAGGACCGGCTGATGTTCGAGCTGATGCAGCGAAACGCGGGTCCGATCCGGTCGCTGTTCGGCGACCCGATCCTCGGGGCCGGGGTCGATGAGCTGCTGGAGGATCTGCGTTCCGCGATGGACCGCGGGGACATCCCCCGCTTCGACGCCGACTACATGGCCGGGGCGATGGCCGGCGCCGCGCTGGAGCTGGGGGTGCGGATGGCCGAGCGCTGCCCGCCCGACGTCGACGGCGCGGCCGCCTTCGCCACCGAGCTGTTCCTCGGCGGGATCGCGCGGCTCGGCTCGAGCTAGGCGCGCCCCAGCTGGGCTGCTCGCACCCGTAGCAGCTCGATCAACTCCGCTCCGCGGTGAAACGGATCGGCGATCGGCGGCGCCCCGTCGAGCGGCAGCGCCGCGCGCAGCCGTCCATCGACCTCGGCGACGAGCGTGACGCCGGTCGGAGGCTCGGCTGAATCGAGCTGCGCGAGCTCATGCAGGCGACGGCGGTCGGCCGCGCCCGCGTACCGCAGGGTCACTCGCGTCACGGGTGTCTCGCCGGAGTCGAAGCGTGCGCCACGCCGCGCGGCTCGCATCAGCTCCCGGCGGTGCTCGCGTGCCAGCAGGAAATTGATACTGACGGCGTTCATGTCTCCTCCGTTCGGGTGATCCGTAACTGGCTAAATCATATAGAAGGTGACGTCACTATTCAAGTAGGATTGATGGTTATGAGAAAGCGTCAGACCGCTCCGGGCGAGCTGGAGCAGGTGCGTGAGTTCGTCAACACGCTCGACATCACTCCGGGCGACGAGCAGCTGCGTGAGCCCGAGGACCTGCGGCGGTGGCTGATCGACCGCGGCCTCGGTCCGGCCGACCTGCGCGTGACCCGTCCCGACCTGGCCCGTGCGATCGAGCTGCGGGAGGCGCTGCGGGCGGTTCTCGTCGCGCACACCGACGGACAGCCGGCGCCGGCTGAGGCCTCCCGAAAGCTCGATCAGTTCGCTGCGCGAGCGCGTCTTGGCCTTCGCTTCGACGAGCACGGCGGCGCGAACGTTGAGCCGGCCGCGACGGGCGTCAACGGCGCGCTCGGGCGGCTGCTGACGATCGTCCACGGAGCGATCGCGGACGGAAGCTGGGCGCGGCTCAAGGGCTGTCGCGACCACACGTGCGAGTGGGCGTTCTACGACCACACCAAGAACCGTTCGGGCACCTGGTGCAACATGGACACCTGCGGCAACCGCGCCAAGGCACGGAGCTACCGCGGGCGCCGCGCGGACGGCGCCGCGTAAGGTGTCTGGTCGCTCCGGGAAGACTTAGTCCGCGATGCCGAAATTCTGCCGACACAACCGACTGCTCCAGAACTGCCCGATCTGCTCCCGCGAGCAGGAGGTGGAGCTGCGCCCGCTCGTCTCCTCGAGCGCCCCGCGCGTGGCCGAGCCACGGCCGCGGGCAGCCACGCCGGCCCGTGAGCGCGCGGCGCGTCCCGGGGCCCGGGCCGGCGTCACCGTGCGCCGCGTCCGGACCGCCATCGACGACGGCTACCGCACGCCTTTGGCGCCGGGGTTGAAGTCGAGCGAGGAGGGGCGGAGGCTGGCCGAGGAGCTGGCGTTTGCCGCGACGCGCCTGGACGTTCTGCGAAGCGATCCGCCCGGGCTCTACGCCGAAGTCGCCTCCGACGGGGATCTGGAGGAGCGAAGCTGGCTGGCATTCCTGATCGCGTACCTGTCCCCGCTCGAGGAGGACGACCCGTTCGCCGGGATCGCCGCGGTCCGGACGTCGTGGGCGTCTGGTGAGCTGCCGGACCTGGCCGATGCCCGGACCGGCCCTCGCACCGCGCATGACCCAGCCCGCGGCGCTCGCACGCTGGAGGCCTACCGCGCGTGGGCCGGGCGGTCCGGCTCCCAGGCGGCGGCGTTCGGCGGCGAGCCCGGCTGGACCCCAGAGCGACGCTTCGCGCGGGCATTCGAGCGGCTCGCGCTGCCGGGCATGCATCGCGGCCCGCGATTCGACCTGCTCGCGACGCTCGGATCCCTCGGGGCCTACGAGTTGCGCGCCGGCGCGCTCGGGCTCGTCGGCGACGATCAGGTGACCGTCGCCGCCAAGCGCGCGCTCGGGATCGGCGATCAGCTGCTGCTGGAGCGCCGTGCGGCCCAGCTGGCCGAGGCCTGTGGTTTCCCGCTGGAGGCGCTCGACCTGGGGTTCGAGAACTGGGAACGCGGCGAGCGCGTCACCGCGGGTCTCGGACCGGGCGCGGAGCCGGACCCGGCACACGTCGAGTCGGCGCTGGCCGCGCTCGATCTCTAGGCCCGAATGGCGCCCGCAACTTCGACCGCCGGCCGGGGTTACGCGTGGGTGTGGCCGACCGGGCGATGAGGTAGGCGGCTTCGATGCCGCGCTTGTCGATCGTCGTGCGCGTCGTCGTGGTGCTGATCGCCGGCGCGGTGGTGGTGGTGCTGACGACGAGCGCGGGCGCCAACGAGCACGCGCGCTCGGTAGCCAAGGGGGGCGTCACGGCGGTGACGCTCGCCGCCGCGCCGGAGCCGGCCAGCCCGGACACCGGCGTCGTCATCTCCGGGCGGGTGCTGGGGGCGCGACGCGCGCGTGCTCCCGTGACCGTCTGGCGGATGCTTCCGCGCCAGACGAGCTTTCACATCGCGCTTCGGACCGTGACCGACGCGCAGGGCCGTTACGCCGTCGCGCTGCCGCCGGCCACGGTGACCACCAACGCGCAGTGGTACGCGAGCTCACGTGGCGTGAGCAGCGATCCCGCGAGCCAGATCGTCCAGGCGCTGGTCTCGCTGCAGCCCTCGACGACGCTACCGGCGCCCGGCGAGCGGGTCGTGTTGAGCGGTCACGTGACGCCGTGGCACGGCGGCGATCTCGTCCTGATCGAGCGGCTGCAGCGCGGAGGCTGGCGCGTGATCGCCACGCGGTTGCTGGACGGCGAGTCGAACTTCGTCGCCGCCGAGCGGTTCACCAGGGGAGCGGTGCGCCTGCGCACGGTGCTGCCGTCGGACCCCCGCAACGCCGCATCGGCGTCGCCCCCCCTGACGCTCGACGTGGCGGGGATTCACAAGATCAAGCACGTCGTGATCATCATGCAGGAGAACCGCTCGTTCGACAGCTACTTCGGCACCTACCCGGGGGCGGACGGGATTCCGCCGGGAGTTTGCATCCCGGACCCGATGACGGGCGGCTGCATCGCCCCCTACCACGACTCGGCTGACCGCAATTACGGCGGACCGCACGGGGCACCCGCCGCGAAGGCCGACATCGACGGGGGGCGGATGGACGGGTTCGTCGGGCGGGCGGAACAGGCATCGGGCTGCGCCGGAACAAACGATCCCGCCTGCAGCGCCTGCACCCAACAGGCGACGGCGCAGGCGCCGCAGAACGCGTGCATCGATGTGATGGGCTACCACGACGCGCGTGAGATCCCGAACTACTGGGCCTACGCCCGCGACTTCGTGCTCCAGGACCACATGTTCGAGCCGAACTCGTCCTGGAGCCTGCCCGAGCACCTGTTCCTCGTCTCCGAATGGTCGGCGAACTGCGCCAATCCGATGGACCCGTTCTCGTGTCGTGGCGCGCTCCAGGACCCCAACCCCGACGGCGGCTTCGACGGCGCCAACAACGGCCAGCTGCTGTACGCGTGGACCGACATGACCTACCTGCTCCACAAGTACGGGGTGAGCTGGCGCTACTACGTGTTCAAGGGCACCGAGCCCGACTGCGAGGACGACCAGGCGATGACGTGCGCGCCCGTGCAGCAGGGGCCGCAGACCCCGGGTATCTGGAACCCGCTGCCGTCCTTCACCGACGTCACCCAGGACGACCAGCTGGGCAACATCGAGTCGCTCTCGAGCTTCTACTCGGACGCGTCGAACGGAACGCTGCCCGCCGTCTCATGGATCGCGCCAAACGGAACCGTGTCCGAGCACCCGCCGGCACTCGTCAGCGCCGGGCAGACGTACGTGACCGGCCTGATCAACGCGGTCATGCGCAGCCCGGACTGGGCCAGCACCGCGATCTTCCTCTCGTGGGATGACTGGGGCGGGTTCTACGACCACGTCGTGCCGCCGGTAATCGATCGCAACGGGCTCGGCCTGCGCGTGCCAGGACTCGTGATCAGCCCATACGCGCGCCGTGGTTACATCGACCATCAGATCCTCAGCCATGACGTCTACAACAAGTTCATCGAGGACGACTTCCTCGGCGGCCAGCGGCTCAATCCGGTGACCGACGGGCGCCCGGACCCGCGTCCCGACGTCCGCGAGGCAAGCCCGCTGCTCGGCAACCTCGAGAGCGACTTCGACTTCCGCCTTCGGCCGCGGAACCCGCTCCTCCTTCCGGTGCATCCAGCGCCGGGCCCGGCGTCGACGCCGCCGCAGTAGCGGAGCCCCGGCCAACGCGTCTCCGGCAGCGCGATTACGTCCGGGGCAGGGCCTACCTTCTGGGCCGTCCCGTCAACGAGCCGGAGCCCGGAACCAGAATGTCACTCTGCTTCATAGAGCCGCAGAACGCCATCAGGGTCATCGCCGACTCGGTCGGACGCGAGGCGCGGCGCCAGATCCTTGGCGAAGTCGTGCGCGCGTGGGTCGATGAGATTCCCGAATCGGAGCTCGAGTCGCACTACGTCAAAGCGGTCGCCGACCTCGACGAGCACGACCTGTCGCTGCTCGCCGCCTGGCATGCCTCGCTGGAGGTCGGACACCCGCTGCCCAACAAGGAGTTCCTGGTCAACGTGTTCTCGTCGCTGGGGGAGAACCGGC
>DATKFF010000226.1:0-4020 GCA_035511595.1 Solirubrobacteraceae bacterium
CGCGCTGCAGGGTGCCAGCGTTGAGAAGCACCGCGGCTCCGAGGGCGAGGACGGCGATTATCGGCACCACCCGTGCCCTCGCACGCGGGCCCGGGCGCTCCCCGACGATCGTCACCTCCACCTCCCAGGTCCGTTCTGGGAGCGAGCCCCCGCGATCGGGTGGGCCGGTCCGCGCCACCCACCAATTATCACTCCGCTGCGGTGAGCCTCAGCGCCCGAGCGAGGCCGCCCGGGCGGGAGCGAGCCGGCAGCGGAGCCGCTCGAGGTCGCGCTCCTCCAGCCCCTGCCCGGTGAGCCACGCCGGCGAGCCGCCGAAGCGCTCGTCAATCAGCTCCAGCACCCGCTCCATCGTCCCGGACACGGGCGCCCGCGTCTGCGCGTAGGCGCCCTCGATCTCCTCGCGGTAGGTGGAGCTGCTCGCCAGGCGCGCGATGATCGCTTCGATCCGCGCTCGCGTCGCCAGATAGTCGGCGACGATCGCATCCCGGTCGACGCCCACCGCGTCGAGCGCCAGCGCCACGACGACGCCGGTCCGGTCCTTGCCGGCGGCGCAGTGCACGAGCACGACGCCGTCTGCGCGGGCGATCGTCCGCACCGAACCAACGACGGAATCCGGACGGCGGCGCAGATAGCTCATGTACGCGCGGACGGTCGGGGACTCTTCCGGAAACTCGTCATCATCCGGCGCGGGCCACGGCGTGACGGTGTCCAGCTCGAGGTCCGTGTTCCCCCCGGAGTCGGGGTACAGCGAACGGTGCTCGATCCGCACGCTGGGCTCGGCGGTCAACGGCCCCGGCCCCTCGAGCTCGACCTCGACATCCGTCCGCAGGTCGAGCACCACCTCGAGCGCATGATCCTCGAGCAGCAGGCGGACGTCTCGCGGGCTCAGGGACTGCAGATTGTCCGCGCGCATCAGGACACCGGGCACGACAATTCGGGCGTTGACCGCCCCGTCCAGCGCGACCCATTGTGGATTGCGTTCCTCGCTGCCCATCACCCCATCCTCGCAGGGTGCAGACGGCGACCTGCGGCTGCCGTGTTACCGGTAGGCGCCGCCGGTTAGGCCGAGTACATCTGCTCGATCTCGGCGGCGTACTTCTGTGCGATCGGCTTGCGCTTGAGCTTCATCGTCGGTGTGAGCTCGTCGCCGCCGGGCAGCCAGTCACCGCGGACGATCGTGAACTTCTTGATCTGCTCAACCCGCGCGAGCCGCGCGTTGGCAACGTCGATCCCCTGCTGGATGGCCTCGATCATCTTCGGCTCGGCCGCGAGCTCCTCGAGCGACTCGCCCTCGAGGCCCTGCTGGGCGGCCCATTGCGGCGCGAAGTCGGCGTCGAGCACGATCAGCGCAGTGTTGTAGAGCCGGCCGTCGCCGATCGTCGCGGCCTGCCCGATCAGGGGACTGGCGGTCTTGATCGCGGCCTCGATGTTCGCCGGCGACATGTTCTTGCCCGCCGAATTGATGATCAGCTCCTTCTTGCGGTCGATCAGCCGCAGGAAACCGTCCTCGTCGAGTTCGCCGATATCGCCCGTGTACAGCCAGCCGTCGGCGTCGATTGTCTCGGCGGTCTTGTCCGGCTGGTTGCGGTAGCCGAGCATCACGAACTCGGAGCGGACGAGGACCTCGCCGTCGTCGGCGATCCGGATCTCGCACCCGGGCGCCGGCGGTCCCACCGTGCCGATCTTGACGTGGCCCGGGCGGTTGCAGGTGCCGGCGCCACAGGTCTCCGACATGCCCCACAGCTCCGCGAGCTCGATCCCCAGCGCGTGGAAGAACTCGAGCACCTCGACCGGGGTCGGCGCCGCACCGACATTGACCGCCCTGATCTGATCGAGCCCCAGCATCGCGCGGAGGTTGGAGAAGATCTGCTGATCGGCTTGTGCGACCTTGGCCTCGAGTTCATCGGGCACCGGCTGCTTGGCCTGGCGGAGGCGAACTCGCTCGAGCGACGCGGCGAGCGCATCCTCGACGGGCTTGCGCGCCTCCTCGGGCTGCCCTGCGAGCATCGTCTCGAGGCCCGCCTTCAGCTTCTCCCAGATCCTCGGCACGGCGAAGAACCAGTTGGGATGGACCTGGGGCAGGTAGGAGACGATCTCCCGAGGGTTCGGGCAGCACGTGATCGTCCCGGCGTAGATCACAGGGATGTAGTGGTGCGCCATCCGTTCGGCGATGTGCGCCGCGGGCAGCCACGAGATCACCTTGCTGCCCTCGTCGAAGGTGATGATCTGCTCGATCCCCTTCGCCGCGAACATGACGTTGTGATGCGAGAGCTGTACGCCCTTCGGCGGGCCGGTGGTCCCGGAGGTGTAGATCAGGGTGAGCACGTCGTCGGGCGCGACCGGTTCGAGCGCGGTGGGATCGAAGTCGGGGTTCGAGCCTTCGATCTCTGAGAGTGGGATCGTCCCCTCGGGCGCGTCGCCGTCGACGACGATCACGTGCTCGAGGGCGGGGACGTTCTGACGCGCCTCCAGGAGGACTGGCAGCAGCGCCTGCTCGACGATCGCGACTCGCGTGTCGGCGTCGGTGATCAGGTACTCGATCTCGTTGGCCGGATAGGTCGTGTAGATCGAGAACGGCGTCGCGCCGAGGGTCACGGCGGCGAGGTCGACGATGTGGAACTCGGGCCGGTTGCCGAGCATGATCGCGACCGTCTCGCCGCGCTCGACTCCCAGCTCCGCGAGCCCGCCGGCGACGGCCTCGACCCGCGCCAGCAGCTGCGACCAAGTCAAGGAGACGCTGTCGTCCGTCGTCCGTACGGCGACGATGTCAGGGTGGTTGGCAGCGGTCCGCCGAAGTGCGTCAGTCAGCGTCGGCGCGTCCACCGCGCGCCCCGCTGCTGGTGTGATTGTGCTGCTCTCCACTGGCTTTCAACCCCTCTCGGTGCCTCGGAATTTGCGGCAAAGCTATCGTAGCCCGGCCGAATGATCGGCAGTGCGGCGGCCAGCCCCCCAGAAGAGAGGCCCTCCCACCGGCGTGACGGTGAAGCTCCAGCCCGCGCCCCGCAGCCGTTCGGTCAGGGCCTGCGGCGTGTGTGGGACCTTGAGCGCCCGGAACGGAGTCCCGTCTCGCAGGTGGCGGCGGACGAGCGAGGACCGCTCGCCTTCGATCAGCTCCTCAGGCGCCCGTAGGCGTCGTCGACGAACGCGACCCTCCCGTTGGCCCTCAGGCAGCGATCGACCAGCGACCAGAAGTTCTCGAATCGCTCGAGCGGCACGTGGGAGAGCCAGAAACCGAAGAACACGACGTCGTAGCGCCGGTCGGGCTCCCAGCCGAAGACGTCGGCATGAACGAATCGCACCCGCCCGGCCGGGACCGTCGTCCTGGCGAGCTCGATCATCTCCGGCGACGCATCGACGGCGGTGAGCGAGTCCGCGTGCCTCAGGAGGAGCGGCGTCCAGGTGCCGGGTCCGCACGCGAGCTCGAGCACGTCGCCCGTCGGGCGGAACTCGCCGAGTGCCTTGATTGCGGCATCGCGTCCCCTCGTGAGGTCGTCGATCGGGAGATCGGGAATCGCGGTCTCGGAGTACTCGTGCGCGCGAGCGCTGTAGTAGGCCACCTGCTCGGCGAGCGGCGCGTCGATTTCGTCTCGCTCACCGTGCGCGGTCACCGTGCGACCCTCCCAGGATCGCTTCGATGAAGGGTCCCTTGGCGTCGGCGTATTCGTTCGTGTCGTCCCATTCGTGCGTCGCGAGCTCGCGCTTGAGCCCCTCATACGCGCGTCGATCGTCGGGCGAATCACGAAGGCGATCACGAAAGCTCAGGTAGCGGAGGACCTCGGCGTCCGAGTCGCGCCAGACATGCACGTGGACGTCCTGTTCAGGCGTCCGGAACATCAGATGGCCTCGCTCGCGGACGCGTAGTTCGTAACCGGCCGATTTCAGCGCCGGCGCGAGCACTCGCTCGTCGTCGGGATCCGCCACGGTCACAAGCACGTCGATGATCGGCTTGGCCGCCAGCCCTGGGACAGCCGTGGAGCCGATGTGCTCGATCCGGATTGCCGACGCACCAAGCGCGCCCTG
>DATKFF010000227.1:0-15051 GCA_035511595.1 Solirubrobacteraceae bacterium
CTGCTCGTGCGCGGGCTCGGCGTGATGGTCGGCTCCGATCTGGTGGCCGGGGTACTCGTCTCGCTGGTCGCGTTCGGGGTCGCGCTCGTGGTGCTCTACCGGCTCGCCGAGCTGGAGCTGGGCGACGAGGTCGCGCGGGTCACCGTGCTGCTGATCGCGTTCTGCCCGATGGCTTACTTCTTCTCCGCGGTGTACAGCGAGTCGCTGTTCCTGGCGCTGTCGCTCGGCTGCATCTGGCATGCGCGGATGGGCCGCTGGGCGGTGGCCGGCGTGCTCGGGGCGCTCGCCGCCGCGGAGCGCAACACGGGAATCACCCTGGTGGTCCCGCTGGTGCTCCTGTTCCTGTACGGGCCGCGCGGCGACCGGCAACCGCAGCTCGCGTGGACGGCGGGCTCACGCCTGCGGGCGCTACGTCCGCGGTACCGGCCCACACCGGCGCTTGCGTGGGCGCTGCTCGTCCCGGCCGGCCTCGGCGTCTACGTGCTGGCGCTGGCGCTCACGACCGGCCACGGCCTCGCCCCGTTCCACGCACAGCAGGTCTGGTTCAGGCACTTCGCAGGCCCGTTCGGTGGGGTCTGGAAGGGGGCTGTGGCGGCGTGGGATGGCCTTCGGCAGCTGGTGCACGGCCCTGCGCCACCGACCTACTTCGCCCAGTCCGGCGGCGACCCGCTCGTGGTCGCCGGGCAGAACCTGATGCTGTTCGGTTTTCTGCTGGCCGGCGCGGTCGCGCTCGTCGGCGCCTTCCGGCTGTTGCCGTTCGCCTACGGCGCTTATTGCCTGGCCGCGCTCGCGGGGCCGCTGTCCTACCCGGTGACGCCCCAGCCGCTGATGTCGCTGCCCCGCTACGAGGCGGTGCTCTTCCCGCTGTTCATGTGGGCGGCGTGGTGGGTCTGCCGCCGCCGCGTGACCGCCCCGGCGGTGGCGTCGCTGGCGGTGCTGCTCGGCCTGTTCACCGCGGAGTTCTCCACCTGGCGGTTCGTCGCCTGAGGCCCCGAGCGATCCTGCTCGACGCGCTCGGGACGCTGGTGGAGCTCGAGCCACCCGCGCCGGCGCTGCGCACGGAGCTCTCGCGGCGCTTCGGGCTGGAGCTGGGCGAGGCCGACTGCAAGCGGGCGATCGCGGCCGAGATCGCGTTCTACCGCGCCCACCTCGACGAGGGCCGTGACGCCGACGGCCTCGCGGCGCTTCGGCTCAGGTGTGCCGCCGCGCTTCATGCCGCCTTGCCCCTGGCGGCGCAGGCCGCGCTCGCCGATCTCGACGCGCTCAGGGACGCGCTGCTGGCGTCGCTGCGGTTCGCCGCCTACGCCGACGCCGGCCCCGCGCTCACGCGCTGGCGGCGACGCGGGCTGCGGCTGGTCGTCGTGAGCAACTGGGACTGCTCGCTTCACGGAGTCCTCGACCGCGTCGCGCTCGGCGGCTCGCTGGACGGCGTCGTGACCTCGGCGGAGGCGCGCGCGCGCAAGCCCGCGCCCGCGATCTTCGAGCGGGCGCTGGCGCTGGCCGGCGTCACCGCCGCCGAGGCGATCCACGTCGGCGACAGCCTCGAGGAGGACGCCCTCGGCGCCCGCGCAGCGGGAATCGAGCCGGTGCTGGTGCGCCGCTCGCCGGACGACACGCCCACGACCGGAGTCCGCACGGTCTCGAGCCTGTCGGAGTTGCTGCCGTGATCCGCGGACGCCGCTAGCTCGCCTGCAGGCGGACCCGGCGGGCGTCGGAGACGGCCCATGCGACCGCCGCGATCGCCGCCGCGGTCAGGAGCACGGCGGGCCACGCGCCGATCACGAGCCCGAGGACGTGAGAGAGCGCGAACGCGAGCAGGCCCGCGCCTGCCAGCGTCGCGGCCGTGCGCCGCCCGTCTCGCCTGAGCCAGATCGCGATGCAAGTGAGCCCGAATCCCGCCAGCACGAGCCCGCCCAGTGGGCGCGAGCCGCTGGCCACCGCAACCGCGTAGCCGCCGATCAGTCCGGTGGCGGCCAACGGAGCGGTCGCGATTCGCCAAGCCATGACGGCATATTGGCACGGGCGTCTATCGTTCCTCTCGATGGACGAGGGGCTTCCGATCGCATATGAGGTGCTCGAGCCGGGCGTGCCGGTCTACTCGTCCGACGGCGAGCAGGTCGGCACCGTCGACCACGTGGTCGCCGCACCGCAGGAGGACATCTTTCACGGCATCGTGATCAGCGCCAGCGGCGGGAAGAAGTTCGTGGCCGCCGACGACGTCGCCTCGCTGCACGAGCGCGGAGCGGACCTCCGGATCGATGCCGCGGCGATCGCCGCGCTGCCCGATCCCCATGGGGCCGCGCCGGCCCGGCGGGTGCGCGAGCCGGGCGCCAAGCCGAGCCGCTGGAAGGAGCTCGTCGACATGGTCGCGCTCCGTCGCCCGGGCCGCCGCGACTGGACAGACGAAAACTAGGTTTACGTTCCTGGCGAGACGGGAATACTGCGCTTCGAACGGTCAAGGAACTGCGCCCCCACTTCCTTGATCCCTCCGGGCGGACTCAGAAGGATCTGGGTCCGCCCGGGGACATTTAACGGGCCGTTTCTGCCGGAGCGATCGCGACGGGCGCCGCCGACGAGAGCGCGAACCGGAGCGCGCCCGCGGCCTCCAGCAGCGCCTCCCGCGCCGAGTGGCCCATCTGCGATGTGTTGACGAACCCGTGGATCAGGCCGGGGTGCCGGCGAACGACGACGCGCGCCCCCGCCGCGTGCAGCCGGGCCCCGTACTCCTCGCCCTCGTCGCGCAGCGGGTCGAAGCCGGCGGTCACGACGTAGGCCGGGGTGACTCCGGCGAGATCGTCGGCAAGGGCCGGCGAGCACCGCGGATCGAGCGCGTCGGACGGCGACGCGACGTAGTGCTGTTTGTCCCACTCGAGGTCTGACTCGGTCAGGTAGAAGCCGTCCCCGAACAGCTGGTAGGAGCGGCGCTTGCGGCTCAGATCGACCCACGGGTAGAACAGCAGCTGGAAGGCGGGCGCCGGCTCGCCCGCGGCCGCCGTCAGCCGGGCCACCCCGGCGGCCAGGTTGCCGCCGGCGCTGTCGCCGCCGACCGCGATCCGGTCCGCCGCCGCACCGAGCTCGGCGGCGTGCTCGAGCGTGAAGCGAAACGCCGCCAGCGCGTCGTCGATCGCCGCGGGGAAGCGGTGCTCCGGCGCGAGGCGGTAGTCGACCGCCAGAACGCGGATACCCGCGTTGCGCGACAGAAACCGGCAGACGTTGTCGTGCGATTCGAGGTCGCCGACCACGAACCCGCCGCCGTGGAAGAACACGAGCAGCCCACTCGCGGCGTCCGAGCCGCTGAGCCCGCCCGCCGTCTGAGGCGGAACGTAGAGCCGGCCGCCGAGCGGGCCGTCGGCGCCGGAGACCGTGATCGGCTCGACCCGCGCGACCTCGATCTTCGGCCCTTCGAAGGTTTGGGCGTCGTTTCGCACGCGCACACGCGCGCGCTCGGGCGTCAGTCGCTCGAGCGGCTCCTCGCCGGCCAGCGCGAGCAGCCGCAGCACCATCTGGACCTCGACGTCGAGCTGCTGGCCGTCGATACCGACCGGACGCCCGGCGAGCAGTCGCAGCAGCGGGTGCGGGAGCCCAAGGAGCCCGCGCACGGTCGCCCCACGGATCTTCGATGCCAGGTCTGCCGCCGCCACGACGCGAGTCTATGCGGACGCGGGTTGGCGCGCGAGCGCTTGCGTAACCTGGGTTTCTGCGATGTCGAGCTTTCCCCCGAGCCAGGCGCCCTCCCAGCCCCCGCCCCCCGAGCCGCTCCCCCCGGAGGAGCGGCCCCGCGCGCCCGAGCGCGGCGATGACGAGCCGCCGTGGCCCGTGTGGGCGGCGCCGGCCGCGATCGCGGTCGGGTTCGCGGTCGGGATCGTCGTCAGCATCTTCGTTGACGCGATCGCCAAGGCGGGCGGATCGAGCCTCAGCAACCCGACGCCCGCGGTCAGCCTGATCAGCGACTTCCTGTTCGACGCCGCGTTCGTAGGCGCGGCGCTGTACCTGGCTGGACTCGGAGGGGTCCGGCCGCGGCCGTCGGACTTCGGCTTTCGCCGCGTCCACCTGCGGGTCGCGGCGGGCGCGGTGCTCAGCGCGGGGGTCGGCTACTACGTCGTCTCCGCGATCTACGCCTCGCTGATCCACCTTCACGGCAGCGACAAGCTGCCGAAGGAGCTGGGCGTCAGCAAGAGCACTGCGGCGCTCGTCGGCGCGACCGTGTTCGTGTGCGTGGTCGCGCCGATCGCCGAGGAGTTCTTCTTCCGGGGCTTCATCTTCGGAGCGCTGCGGCGCATGCGGATCGAGATCGCCGGGAGGGAGATCGGGACCTGGGTGGCGGCGATCATCACGGGGATCCTGTTCGGCCTCGCGCACACCGGTTCGGCGTCCTCGCAGTATCTGATCCCGCTCGGCTTCCTCGGCTTCGTGCTGTGTTTGGTGCGGTGGAAGACCCGGTCCCTGTACCCGTGCATGGCGCTGCACTCGATCAACAACTCGCTTGCGCTCGGCATCAGCCAGCTTCACTGGAACGGCGTCGAGATCATCGGGCTGACGGCGGGTTCGCTGTGCGTAATCGGCGCGCTGACCTTGCCGCTCGCGTCGCGGGCACAGCCGGCGGTCTCCTAGCGCGTCCGCTCGGCGGTCGCCCGTTCGGGTGATTTACTTCGTTGCGTGTCTTGGCGGCGCGCTCGGTTTCTGGGGGTCGGCACGGCGCTAGCGCTCGCGCTGAGCGCAGCGCCGGCGGCGACCGCGGCGATCACGACCCCCGCGGGCAGCGCGACGACCACGACGACGCCGACGCCGCCGACCACGTCAGCCACGCCGGTTGCCGCCAGCGCCAGGGTGACGCTGTACCTGCCCGACGCGTTCTTCGTCCACCGCCAGCCGGTGACGGTCCCCAACCGGACGTTTCACATCGTCGGGATCGCTCGTCCGTACATCGCCGGCCAATGGGTGCTCGTGCGCACGTACCTGGGACGTCGCCTGATCAAGTCGGACAAGCTCCGTTTGAAGCCCTCGCGCAACCACAGGTACGGGCAGTTCACCGAGGGCGTCGCAAGCCCCGGTGTCGGCGGGATCACCGTCACGGTGGTGCACGCCGCGAGCCCGGAGCTGAAGCGGTTCACGTCGCAGCGCCGGCTGACAGCGCTCGACGAGCATGTCGGCTTCGGTTCGACGGGGCCATTCGTCGACCTGCTCCAGCAGCGGTTGGCCGCGCTCCACCTCTACATCCCGCAGACCGGGGTCTATGACCAGGGCACGGGGCTGGCGCTCGACGCCTATCACCGGCTGCTGCGGTCGGGCACCTCGCAGACGCTCGACGGCCGCACGACCAGCTTCCTGCTCGATGGCTTCGGCGCCTTCAAGGTGCGCTTCCCGAATCACGGCCGCCACGCCGAGGGGAACCTCTCGCTCCAGCTGATCGCGCTAGTCGACGGCTCGCAGGTCTACCGGCTGTACCCGATCAGCTCTGGGAAGCCGTCGACGCCGACGATCCTCGGCGACTTCCAGGTCTACTCGCGGGTCCCCGGCTACCTGCCGGACGGCATGTACTACTCCGACTTCTTCATCCGCGGATATGCGATCCACGGATACGACCCGGCGCCCGACTATCCCGCGAGCCACGGCTGCATGCGGCTGCCGATCGTCGACGCGATCTCGGCCTTCAACTGGCTCGCGCTCGGCGACTGGGTCGACGTGTACTACTGATAGGCGCGCGGCCGGCGCCTACGTTCGCGCGGCGGCGCCCCCGCCGACCGAGCTGACCCCTCGCGCGTATCGCGCCAGGTAGCCGATGCCGACGCCGTAGACCAGCAGCGCGCAGACGAGCGCGAACAGCCGCTTCGCCCACTGGCTGCTGCCCTGGAAGACCGACCGGAACGGCGACGTCAGCGTGTTCGAGGCGTTGTCGACGAAGGTCCGCACGGACCCGTGGTGCGTGCTCGGCGGGGTCACACCCGGGCTCGTGGTCACGCCCGAGGCGATCTGGGCGACCTGATGCTTCGAGGCGCCCGACAATTGGTCGCGCGCGAACATCGCGAACGACGCGATTACGAGCCCGCAGCAGATGTACGAGCACAACGCCAGTCCCCGACTCACCACGCTCTGATCATCGGCCGCGAGCGTCTCTAGGATGAGCTTTGAGGATGAGCGTGGACACCCGGACGAACGCCCGCGAGCGGCTGCTGGCCGAGTTGCGCGAGCATGCCCTCGTGATCGGGGAGGTGGTGCTGACCAGCGGCCGGACCTCCCAGTACCTGATCGACGCAAAGCGCGCGATTCTGCGCCCGGCGGGCTTCCAGGCGCTCGGCGAGCTGGTGGCTGAGCAGGCACGCGCCTGGGGTGCGACCGCCGTCGGGGGAATGACGATGGGCGCCGACCCGATCGCCTGCTCAGCGCTCGCGGGCGACGCCGACGTCAAGGCGTTCTTCGTCCGCAAGGAGGCCAAGACGCACGGGCTCGCGCGCCGGATCGAGGGTCCGCCGCTGGGCCCGGACGAGCGCTGCATGATCGTCGAGGACGTGGTCACCACCGGTGGCTCCACGGTCAGCGCGATCGAGGCCGTGCGTGAGGAGGGCCACCAGATCTGTGGGGTGCTCGCGATCTGCGACCGGCTCGCCGGCGGAGCGGCTGCGATCGAGCGGGCTGCCGCCGCGCCGTTCCTCGCGCTGACGACGATCGACGACGTCTATCCCGACCGGCCCGACCGTTAGCAGCCGGGCCGCTAGGCCGAGAGGCCGCGGCAGCTCGAGCTGCGCTGGTGGACCGCCTGCACTAACCAGCCGCCGTGCGGGCGCGGCGTGAACAGCACCAGCGGGTTGCCGTGGCGGATCGCCTCGCCGTACTTGAAGCCGACCCTGGCGACGTTCACGTGCAGGGTCCATGCGAGGACCGTCTGATACTCCAGGCGCGTGAGCGGCTCGCCGCACGCGTTCACCCGGGCGGTGCCGCCGAGCCCGGAGACCACCGCGGCCAGCTTGTCGATCTCCTTGGTGCGGACCCGCTGGTAGTCGATGCCCCGCTTTGTCCCCCGCGCGGTCGAGATCGCGGGCGGGACGAGGAAGCCGACCAGCAGCACGACCAGCACGGTGCCGGCCGATCCGAACGCCGGACGCGGGACCGCGCCCGGGAACCGCCCGGCGAGCCAACGGGGAATCTCGACCAGCAGCCGGCCGACGAGGGCCGCCGCGATCACCACCATCAGGGCGCCGGCGCCGAACATGTAGCGCCCCAGCCCCGGCCATCCGTGCAGCGAGAAGGCGATCTCGACGACAACCCACGCCGCCGCGCCCCCGGCGAGCGCGAGCGTCACCCACTCGCGCCGCAGCGCGGCCCACATCACCGACAGCAGCGCTGCCACCTCGAGCGGAGTGGGGTACAGGTCGAGGAACCGATCGATCGTTCCGAACACGCGGTTGCTCTTCAGCCGCCGGCCTGAGCCGAACGCGTTCGAGGCGGACACGAACGGGCTCCGCGAGGTGATCGCGGGGATCCCGAACCACAGCAGCAGCAGGATCACGATCCCCGCGGCGATCACCCAGCGCATCGAGGGGATCGCGCGCCACGCCCAGAGCGAGTACAGCGCCAGGAACGGCCACACCTCGGGTCGGCCGAGCGAGGCGAGCACGCCGAGCGCGAACGCCCAGCGAGGCCGCCCGGACAGGTGACAGTCGACCGCACCCAGGCACAGCGCCGCGATCATCGTGTCGGACTGCGCGCTCAGCGCGTAGTGCCACCAGTCCTGGATCCCGACCAGCGCGACGGCCGCGAACACGCCCGCCGCGATCCCGGCGTAGTGCACGCGGCGGTCGGCGCGCCAGCGCTCCGCGTCCTCGCCGGGCGGTGTCAGCAACGTCAGCCGGTACGCGATCCGGCCGGCGGCGACCGAGCCCCCGAGCGTGATCGCCACGACCGTGATCATCCACAGCCACATCTCGTAGTGCCCGAACAGCGCGAATGGGACAGTGAACACGTATGGAAGCGGCTTCCACGACGGCGCGGCGTTGGTGTTGAGCGAGGCCGACAGAGTCTGGTGTCCCCAGACGAGCCACCCGTACGAGTCAAAGCTCGGCCGCGTGCGGGCCCACAGCACGATCCCCAACGCGACGAGCAGCAGCGCCACCCCGATCGCGAGTCCGACGCCGGCGGGGCCGCCGGGCACGCGTCGTCGCGTGCGCGTCCCCGTCTCGGGCGTACGCGGGACGGCGGGAGAGGTGACGGTCAACGGTGGAGGTGGACGAGGACGCCGGCGGGGTGGCGCGACGTGACCACGTACTCGGCGTGCAGGGAACTGCAGCGCGCGATCTGCGAGGGACGCGTGTGCCAAGGCAGCACGGACCAGCCGCCGCGCGCCACCGGCCTGATCAGCACCTTCGGAATGTTCTGGCGCAGCTCCGCCTTCTCGACGCCCTGCTGAAAGCCACCGACCGAGCCGACGTCACGGTGGTAGATCCACGCCAGCGCGCTCGCGTACGCGACGTCGGTGACGGGCTGGCCGCAGTTCGCGACGTGGCGCGCGCCGCCCACGACATTCGTCGTCGTCTGGAGCAGCGTGATCTGGTGGGTGCGGGCGCGCTCGTGGCGCAGGTCCTGACGCTCGGCGCGGATCCGGGCGACCGCACCCGGCACCAGTGTTCCCACCAGCACGGCCACGACCGGGATCCCGGCCCAGCGGGGCAGGGCGCGGCTCAGCTGCGGCAGCTTCAGCCGCGGCAGCTCGGCGAGCACCAGCCCGACGCCCACTCCAGCCAGCACCGCGCCGACCGCGGCGGGCTCGAACATGTAGCGACCCAGCGCCGGCCAGCCGTGGTATGCGAACGCGATCTCGACGATCACCCAGCCGACGGCGCCGGCCGCCAGCACGAGGATCGTGCGGTTGCGCCTCACGACCGCGACCACCAGCGTGAGCAGCGCCGCGATCCAGACCGGGATGTACTCGAGGTCCTTGAAGCGCCCGAGCGTCCCGAAGAACTGATTGTGGCGCAGCGCGCGCGGCGACTTCTGCGCCAGGTCGCCCGCGAGCAGCGGCCGGCCGTTGGTGATCGTCGGGATCCCGAACCAGCCGAAGGCGACGACGAGCGCGCCCGCGACCAGCATCCACCGCATCGACGGCAGCTTGATCCACGCCCACAGCCCCCACAGCGCGAGCCACGGCCCGGCCTCGGGACGCCCGAGCGTTGCCAGCACTCCGAATACGAGCGTCCAGCGGTACTTGCCGATCATGTGCATGTCGATCGCCGCGAGCACGAACGTCACCAGCATCGGGTCGGACTGGAAGCTGAGGATGTAGTGCATGTAGTCCTGGAGCCCCAGCACCGCCGCGCCCGCGAACACCGCCGCGGCGATCGGCGCGTACCGGACGACCGGGGGGTCGTCCGGCTTCATCGCGCCGCCGCCGCTCAGCCGGTAGGCGATCCGGCCTGCGAACACCGCGCCGGCCAGTGCGACCCCGGCGGAGAAGAACATCCACAGCCACATCTCGTAGTGGCCGAACACCGCGAACGGGACCGTGAACAGGTAGGTGAGCGGCTTCCAGGAGGGCGCGCCGCCGAGATCGAGCGAAAGATGAACCGTCTGGTAGCCCCACACGAGCCATCCGTAGGCGTCGTAGCTCGGGCGCGTCCGCGCGTACAGAACCATCAGCACCGACAGCAGCGCGATCAGCACCGCGGTCGCCCACCACGGATGGCGGCGCACGAACAGGCGCAGCGTCCAGGGCACCGGCTCGGGTGCCCGCTGTGATTGAGGTGCCGCCGGCTCTGGGGGGAGGGGCGGTGCTTCGAGCGTGCTCTCGGACACGGAGAGGGGCGGACGGTAGCACGGGCGGCCGCTGAGAATCCCCTTACGACCTGACCGGCGCACGCCCCGCCGCCGCCCCACATACACCGCCTCCGATGCCCCCGGCAGGAATCGAACCTGCATCCCGCGCTTAGGAGGCGCGTGCTCTATCCATTGAGCTACGAGGGCGTTTCGCGGCGCTACGATCGGCCAGCCGGAGGGTATCCGCCGTACCCCGACCGGACGAGCCCAGCGCCCTTTTCATTGCGGCGAAGTTAATGAGCGGTGACAGCTGGGCCGTCATGTGACAAGTTTCCCGGCGGGAAATGGAGGTCTCCACGTCGTTGGCAGGAATCTCATCACGCCATGAGCGTCGGCTCTGAACTGCTCCTAGAACCAGGGGCGGCGGTCGAAACCGTCGAGGTCGTGCCGGGTGAGGTAACCGCTCGCTCACCCACGCAGCTGTTCTGGCGGCGCTTTCGCTCCGACCGTGTGGCGATGGTCTCGCTGGGCTTCATCGTGCTGCTCGTGCTCGTCGCGCTGCTCGCTGGCCCGATCGTGAGCCTGCTGGGCGTCAGCGGCCCCAACCAGCCGAACATCGGCGCGCTGGACGTGTTCGGGCAGCCCACCGGGCCGAGTGCCGCGCATCCGTTCGGCGTCGACGAGCTCGGTCGCGACGTCCTCGCCCGGGTCATCTACGGCGCCAGGGTCTCGCTCGAGGTCGCGTTCATCGCGACCGGCATCGCGGTCGTGATCGGCGTCGCGATCGGCACGGTGGCGGGGTATTTCCGTGGCTGGGCCGACTCGCTGTTGTCGCGGCTGATGGACATCGTGCTGGCGTTCCCGATCCTGCTGCTGGCGATCGGGCTTGCCGCCGCATGCTCGCTGGGCAAGGGCTGCCTCGGGGGCCTGATCACGCCGGGGCAGGTGACGCTGATCGTCGTGATCGCGCTGTCCTCGTGGCCGTACATCGGCCGGATCATCCGGGGACAGGTGCTGTCGATCAGGGAGAAGGAGTTCATCGAGGCGGCGCGGTCTCTCGGCGCGTCCAACTCGCGGATCATGACGCGTGAGATCCTTCCCAACCTCGTCGCCCCGATCATCGTCTACACGTCGCTGATCCTGCCGACGAACATCCTCTACGAGGCTGCCCTGTCGTTCCTGGGCGTCGGCGTGCAGCCCCCCACCGCGAGCTGGGGCCAGATGATCGCCGACGCCTCCGGGATCTTCAACACCGCCTGGTGGTACATGGTTTTCCCAGGGGTTGCCCTGGTGCTCACCGTCCTCGCCTTCAATCTCGTCGGCGATGGCCTGCAGGATGCTCTCAACCCGAAGGCCGGGCGGTGAGGTTGCCCGGATGTACGTCGCTCATACCAACAACAGGAGGAGGACCAACTCCATGCGTCTGTTACGACTGACGCTCGTCCCCGTGGTCGTCGTTGCCTGCGCGATCGCAGTGTCTGCATGCGGATCGAGCAGCTCAAGCAGTTCTACATCGGGCTCCACAAGCGGCTCGTCCGGTGGGCTCTCGCTCAGCGGCCTGGCCAACACCAAGCCGAATCCGAGCGCGCAGCACATGGGCGGAACGCTCAATGTGATCTCCGCCGAAGGCTGGGAGCACCTCGATCCTGCTGCCTCGTACTTCCAGATCGACTACCTGGTCGTGTACGCCACGCAGACTCCGCTCTACACGTTCACACCGACCAGCGACACCCCGCAGCCACTGCTGGCTTCCGGGCCGCCCACGATCAGCGCGGACGGCAAGACCGTGACGGTTCACATCAAGTCCGGCTGGAAGTTCAGCCCGCCCGTGAACCGGGCGATCACCTCCAAGGACGTCGCCTGGGCGTTCGAGCGGATGTTCAACTCGAACATCCAGAACGGCTACGCGAGCGGCTATTTCCCGATCGTCGGCGCGCCGACCACGGCGACCACCGACAAGCCGATCTCCGGGATCAGCACGCCCGACGATACGACGATCGTCTTCCATCTGACCAAGCCGTTCGGCCGGACGATGGCCGACGCGCTCACCCTGCCGGGGACCTCGGCGATCCCGGCCGGCTACACCACCGCGGCTGACAAGAGCAGCCCGTCGAAGTGGGACAGCGACCCGACGACGCAGGTGTTCACCGGGCCGTACATGATCAAGAGCTACAACGCCGGGCGCAGCCTGACGCTGGTTCGCAACCCCAACTGGAGCCGGACGCTTGACGGCGTCCGTCCGGCATACTCCGACACGATCTCGTGGACGGCGGGCGCTGATCCGACAGTGGCCGCACGCCAGACGCTCGCCAGCCCCAACCTGCTGATGGCGGACGGTCCGCCGTCGGCGGTGCTGAAGACCGCGTACGAGAGCCAGAAGACGCAGCTCTCGATCGCGCCCCTGGGCGCCTACTACGCGGCGCTGAATACGACGGTTCCGCCGTTCAACAACCTCAACCTGCGCAAGGCCGTGATCGCGGCCCAGGACCGCTCGGCCTACCTGCTGGCCCGCGGTGGGCAGCTCGTCGGTCAGGTGTCCACGCACTTCATCTATCCCGAGGTGCCGGGCTTCCAGCAGGCGGGCGGCGCCGCCGGATTCGGCGAGGACTACGTGTCGCACCCGTCCGGTGACATGACGGTCGCCTGCAAGTACATGAAGCTCGCGGGCTACCCGAGCTGCAAGTACACCGGGACCAACACGGTGTCGATCGTCGGATCGAACAGCGACCCGGGACCGCAGGAGATGCAGATCGTCCAGAGCGGACTCACCGCGCTGGGCTTCAAGACGACGATCAAGGCTGTGCCGCAGCAGACGATGTACTCGAAGTTCTGCGGCTACGTCAAGGCCAAGGTCAACGTCTGCCCGACGGCGGGCTGGATCGAGGACTTCCCCGATCCGTACGCCGCGCTGTTCGTGCCGTTCAGCGGCGAGGCGATCGTGCCGATCAACAACAGCAACTGGGCGGAGCTCAACGACCCCGCGGTCAACAAGGCGATCGACACCGCGGCGGGAATGAGCGACCTGACGCAGCGCTATGCGGCGTTCGCTCAGGCGGACAAGATGATCGTCGAGGACGCGCCGGCGATCCCCGAGATCTGGGCCGACAACGCCCTGGTCGAAGGGTCGAAGGTCCACGGAGTGCTGGACCCGTGGAACGACGACTGGAACCTCTCGTTCAGCTCACCGAACTGAGGTCCGTTCCGATCGACCGCTACTGATCCGAGTGGGGCCCCGCTGCGGCGGGGCCCCACCTCGGGGAGTCTCACCCCATGGTCCGCTACATCATCCGCCGTCTTCTTTGGGTCATCGTGCTGCTGATCGTCGTCAGCGCCGTGACCTTCCTGATCTTCTACCTGCTTCCGTCGGCTGATCCGGCGGTGCTCCGCGCCGGGCGCTCGCCCAACCCGGCGCTGATCGCGCACATTCGCCACACCCTGGGCCTCGACAAGCCGATCTACGTGCAGTACTGGCGCTACATGAAGGGCGTGGTTCTGCACTTCGACTTCGGCTACAGCTACCAGTACTCACAGCCGGTGCGCCAGATGATCTTCCAGCGCCTGCCGGCGACGATCTCGTTGACCGTCGGTTCCGTGATCATCTGGCTGCTGATCGGGTTGCCGATCGGGATCATCTCGGCGATCCGCAGCCGCAGCCTGCTTGACCGGGCGACGATGGGCACCGCGCTACTCGCGATCTCCTCGCCGGTCTACTGGCTCGGCCTGGTCGCCCTGTATCTGTTCTCGAAGGACATCGGCGTCGTGCACATCTTCGATGGCGCCAACACTTACACCGGGCTCACCGCCAACCCGGGGCGATGGTTCGGCTCGCTCCTGCTGCCGTGGCTGGTGCTCGCCGCCGGCTTTGCCGCGTTCTACGCTCGGCTCATGCGTTCCAGCCTGATCGAGACGATGTCGGAGGACTACATCCGCACCGCCCGGGCCAAGGGCCTGTCCGAGCCGCGCGTGATCATGCGCCACGGCGTGCGCTCCGCGATCACGCCGATCGTGACCGTCCTCGGCCTCGACATCGGGACGCTGCTGGGCGGAGTGATCCTCGTCGAGATCGTCTTCAACATCCCCGGCATCGGCCGGCTCGCTTACGACGGGATCGTCAACGCGGACCTGCCGGTCATCCAGGGCACGGTCTTGTTCGGAGCGTTCTTCATCGTGATCGCGAACCTGGTCGTCGACATCGCCTACGCGTTTCTCGATCCCCGGGTCAGGTACTCGTGAGCCCCCTGCTGGAGGTCGAGGACCTTCGCGTCACGTTTGCGACGGAGGACGGTCCCGTGCACGCAGTCGACGGGATCTCCTATTCGGTCGATACCGGCGCAACGCTCGGGATCGTCGGGGAGTCCGGCTCGGGCAAGAGCGTGTCGTCGCTGACGACGCTGGGCCTCACCCGGGCGAAGAACACCCAGATCTCCGGAAGGATCCTGTGGGACGGCAGCGATCTCGTGACCGCCTCGCAGGCGGAGCTGCGGCGGATCCGCGGCAACGAGATCGCGATGATCTTCCAGGATCCGCTCTCCTCCCTGCATCCCTTCTACACGGTGGGCTGGCAGCTGATCGAGGCGATGCGCACTCACCGGAGCATCTCCAGGTCCGCGGCGCGCGCGCGGGCGGTCGACCTGCTGGAGCTGGTCGGGATCCCCGACCCACGCAATCGAGTCGACCAGTACCCGCACGAGTTCTCCGGCGGGATGCGGCAGCGCGCGATGATCGCGATGGCGCTCGCCAACGAGCCCAAGCTGCTGATCGCGGACGAGCCGACGACGGCGCTCGACGTGACGGTGCAGGCGCAGATCCTGGCGCTGCTGGACGACCTCCAGCGACGCCTGGGGATGGCGATCATCATCATCACGCACGACCTCGGCGTGGTCGCCGAGACGGCCGACGAGATCGGGGTGATGTACGCCGGGCGGATCGTCGAGCACGCCTCCACCGCCCAGATCTTCGACTCCCCACAGCATCCCTACACGTGGGGCCTGCTCACGTCGATCCCACGCTTCGACACCGATCGCCACGCCGAGCTGGTGCCGATCTCGGGCCGCCCCCCGAGCCTGATCCACCGCCCCTCCGGCTGCTTCTTCCATCCCCGCTGCCCGTACGTCCGAGAGGCCCACAAGCGGATCGATCCGAAGCTCGAGCCCGTTGCCGGCGATCCCGGCCATGAGGTCGCCTGCCTGCTCGAGGCTGAGATCCGCACGGCGATCTGGAAGGGGCTGCAGAGCGGGGAGTCGCCCGCCGAGCTGCGGCGGCTGGCGGGCGAGTACCCGTCGACGGTACGCACAACGGCGGCGGCCG
>DATKFF010000228.1:0-7683 GCA_035511595.1 Solirubrobacteraceae bacterium
CGCTGATTGCCACTTCCAGGACTTCGTGCCTGAGAGACTTGAGCTTGATCGAGCGGGCTTGTGATCGGGATTCCCGATGCCTGCGTGGAGGAGATCGTCCGCAACCTTTTGGTCTTCGGCGTGTTGTAAGCGTCGTTCAGGGATCTCCGGCGCCGGGTCGGTCGGCCGTGCTTTCCCGAGGGGCGGCGGGAGCGGCGTCGACTTTTCCATGGCCGGCTGTGTGACCGGGGTCAACCAGACCCGCCCGACGCGGGTGTCAATCGATTACAGAGAGGTGTGTTGATGCGTTCGCATCGAAGCTTTCTCCGGGGTGCGGCCGTGCTCGTTTCGAGCCTCGTCGCCTTCGGCTCCGCGGCCGGCGTCGCCCTGGCTCATGGCCATGGGAAGGGCCACTCGAAGCCCGGTCATAGCCACAAGGGAGCGCTGTACGTCTCGCCCAGCGGCAAGACTGGAGCGGCGGATCGCAATTGCAATTCCGCCGCCTTCTCGAGTGTGCAGTCCGCCGTCGCGGCCGCGCCGAGCGGCGGGACGGTCGTCGTTTGTCGCGGCACCTACACCGAGGACGTGATCGTGTCCGCGCCGCTGACCCTAACCGGCAAGGACGGCGCCGTGATTCACGGCTCGTCGACCGCCAACGGGATGTGCGACCAGCTAGGACCCATGGGCCCGGGCAGCGCGCCCTGTCTGGCCGGAATCACGATCAAGTCAAGCGACGTCAAGGTCGAGGGCCTGAAGGTCACGGGCGCGATTGGCGAGGGGATCCTCGCCACCGGCTCCCTGGCCGGCGGCTCGATCAGCGACGTGACGATCGCGCATGACACTGTGGTCGGCAATGACACCGGCGGTATCCCGCCGGGCAGCAATACGACCTACCCCCAATGCGTCGCGGTCGGAGGGGCCCCGGGCGATTGCGGCGAGGGCGTCCATCTGATGGGAGTGGCTCACTCCACGGTCAGCCATGACTTCGTCTCGGGCAACTCGGGCGGCGTCCTCCTGACCGATGAGTTCGGGCCGACCCACAACAACGTCGTATCCCACAACGTTGTCACCAAGAACCAGTTCGACTGCGGCATCACCGTGCCGGGCCACAATCCGTTCGCGCTTGACTCAAGCGGCAATCCCCAGCCGTCGAAGGCCGGCGTCTACGACAACGTGATCGCCTTTAACCGGGTCACCGACAACGGCATCAAGGGTGAGGGCGCCGGCGTGCTGTTCGCCAACGCGACGGCAGGCACGGGCTCCTATGACAACCTGGTCGAGCACAACTACATCGCGGGCAACGGGCTCTCCGGCGTGACCATGCACGCGCACACGCTCGCGCCCGGGCAGTTCGAGGACCTCAACGGCAACCGCATCGTCCACAACACGATCGCCAAGAACAACGTCGACGGAGATTCGCTCGACAGCCCCGCGTCGCCGGCCGACAACGCCACGACAGGCATCCTGGTGTTCTCCGGGACCGTCGCCGTGACGGTCGACATCGCTCACAACCAGATCCGCAACAACACCAACGGTGTCTGGCTGGGAACGGGCGCACACGTGACGGCCAACGTGAGCCACAACGTGTTCCAACACGTGACCAACAAGGTCGTCATCGTCCCGTAGCAGGCTGCGTTTCGCGCGCCCGAGTCCGACCCTCGAGGGTCGGACTTGGGCGCGCGAGCGTCTAGCGCATCCCAGACTCGCGATCACGGCGGCTTTCACGAGCCTGTCTCGGATTAGCGCCGCGACGAGCTCATGCCGTGGATCGCCCCGCCGACGGCGCACACGGGCGCAGCGTTCACAGACGCCGGGCCTACCGACCTCGGCTGCTGCGAGGACGCAGGCGCCCCCTCCTGCATCTGTGGCGGTGAGGCGGTCGGGTGCCAGCCGCGGGCACGCCCGCATTCCTAATCACGGGGCACGAGGCGCGGTGGCTATGACTCGCACGCTCCCTTGCGCGCGTGCGTGGCCGCCCAGATCGCCTGCGCCGCTGCGATCACTGGACCGGACGAACCGAAGTCGCCTACCCACAGCACGCACGGGCCCTCGTGCCAGTACACGTTCGAGGTTGATTGCGAGCCCACCGCGTTCACTCCGGTCGAGCCGGGCACGCCCGGAGCCGTGAACGGCACCAGCTTCCCCCCTCCCTGGCTCTGCCTCGCAAAGGCGAGGGAAGCGGCCTGCTCGTGTTCCGCGGCCGACGGCGACCCCAGCTCAAGCGCAAAGGACCCACCCTGCCTGCCTTGAGAGCCACCCGTGCTCACGGTGGCGAACTCCTTGAACCCCTCCGCCTTCAGCTTCGTCGGGTCGCTGTCGCCCCCGTACTGGCTGGCGAGGTACGCGTTGAGACTCTTCATCACGCTGGGGGCACCCTGCGTGCTGAAGCCGGTCTCCTGTGAGCCGTGCACCACGTACGCGGTCAGCTTCAGCTCGGAGGAGCCGCTCCCGCAGCCCGCCAGGACACTCGCCACGACGACGCCCACGCCCAGGGCCCCCGCGAAGCCCCATCGTCCGCCCATGACAGCCTCCTCTCCCAGCTTCCGAGCTCGTCTAAAGACCCTAACCGGCCGTCGAGGCCTTTGGGCCCCTACCGCCGCAGCCTGCAAGCAGGACCGCTGCCCCACGTACCAGGGGCGACGCGCTATCGGGAGCCTCCGGCTCACGGTGACCTTCCACCGTCTCGACGGACTTGAACGCGTAGCCCATCCTTTTCGGTTTGCGGCTCCAGAACCACGGCCACCTGGCCAGACTTTCGGCTCGGTCAGATCCGCGTTAGGTCGGGCCGTGACGAGGGAGCGGCCGGCTCGGAGTGCGGCCCTGGACCGGGGCGACCGTTGCAGCGGGATCCACGGCACGCGTTGCCAATCGCGGGCCAGCTGCGCGCGGTTCGCGACTTCCAGCTTCAGGTAAACGCTCGAGAGGTGCATCTCCACGGAACCCGATGAACGCGCCGGCCTGGACCGCAGCCCTGCTTCCGTCATCCGACGAGCGCGTCGCCGGTGGCGGCCTCAGTCTCGCTCCGCGCGGAAACCGGGACTCTCATGTGGCCATACCGTCGAGGGAGGCTGGCGAAGCCGACTCGTGCGCGGTTTCCGCGCGAAGGAGGTTCGCCAATGCAGACGGCAAGAGGCCGGTCGCGGAGCGGAAGCAGGGCCGTGCCGGGAGCGAGCTGGTGGTCGATGATTCGCTGCGGCGGTCTTGCGGGCTAGAGGCGGTCGAAGCGTCCGCGGGAGGTGAGCGGCGTGCTCTGGGCTACTTCGGGGAGGTACTCGTCGAGGAACACCCGGGCGACGAGTTCCTGGCGTGAGGCGACGCCGACCTTCTCGTAGAGGCTCTTGGTGTGGTCCTCGACTGTGTGCGGAGAGAGGACCAGCGACGCGGCGATCTCGGAGCGGGAGAGTCCGCGTGCGAGGAGTGTGGCGACCTCGCGCTCGCGGGCGGTGGCGCCGAATGCCTCCAGGCGGACGGTTGCCGAGCGGGCAGCGCTGGCGCGCTCGATCACGATCGCCACGCGACCGTCAGACGCGGAGCCCGGGCGGGACGCGTGAAGCGTCACCCAGCCATCGTCGCCCGGCACCGTGACGACGTTCGCGCCTCCCTGGGCCGCGTGGGGCGCGCTACGAACGAACCCCGCAAGCGATAGCACCGCGGCGGGCATGTCGTCGTCGGTGTAGGGGATGTCGCTGGCGGCGATCGAGGCGAGCAGTTCCCGGGCCGGGGGCGTGATCATCTCGACCTCGTCGCCGGGGCCGAGGACGACGAGGCCGGGCGCCTCGAGCCCATTGATGCGCCGAGCGGCGTCGAAGCGCAGCGAAGTGCGGATCCCGCGCGCGACCGCCCCGGTGATCGCGGCGAGCGCGTCGGCGTCCTGCTGCTGAAACGGGCCGCTCGATGCGCGGCGGGCGATGTGAACAGCGCCCCACACCCGACCGCGGATCACGAACGCGGCACGGAGCTCATGCGGGATGTCGGAGGGCAGCAGGAGATCTCGGTAGCGCGGGCTGCTCTCGGGTTTGCCGCGGGTGGCGTGCTCGAGAATCCCGACCGGCACCCGCCGGCCGGTGAGCCCGGCGAACGTGTTGACGTCCTCGATCATGTACTCGCTGCGAATGATCAGCTCGCCCGCACCTGGTGTCTGCTCCGGGGTGTAGATCCCGCGGCCGATCAGCTCCGCCGGGTCGTCGCTGGTCAAAAGACGCGTGTGCGGGTCAAGCGTGTGCCAGCAGCTCGCGTCGTTGTCGATCACCGTCCGCACCCGCGGAGCGAGCTCGGCGAAGAACTCCTTGCGCGGCAATCCCCTGGACGCGAGGAGATCGATCTCGTCGATCAGCGCTTCGACGGAGCGTGCCATCGCCAAAGTCTCCCACCGAGGTGCAAGAAAGATCCCCGCGCGCGGGGGATGGTCGCGCGGCGCCGCGCGGAGCATGCTCCCCCCATGACAACCCTCACCCCCATCGCACAGCAGCCCGGCACCGGCGAGCACCTCTGGTTCTTCGGCGGGCTCACCACGATCAAGGCAGCCGGCGACGGCGCCCTGGTCACCGAGCAGACCGCCCCACGGGGAAGCGGCTCGCCGCTCCACGTCCACCACAACGAGGAGGAGTGGTTCTACGTCCTCGAAGGGGAGCTCACCATCTGGGTCGACGGCGAGACCCATGTCGCACCAGCCGGCTCGTTCGTCCTCGGGCCGCGTGACATCCCGCACACGTTCATCGTGAGCTCCGAGCTGGCGCGGTTCCTTCTGGTCACCGAGCCGGGCGACTTCGCAGGCTTCGTCCGCGCGCTGGCCGAGCCCGCCCCCGGCCCGGAGCTACCGCCCGGCCCTCCGACACCGCCCGACATGGAGCTGGTGATGAAGACAGCCGCCGAGTACGGCCTCGAGATCCTCGGCCCCCCCGGGATCCCCGCCTGACCTCTCACCGTCACCCCAACTCAGAAAGAAACCCCATGACGACTCGAACGCTTGAGCTTGACGATCTCGCCCGAACCCGCGACGCGCACGTCGCTGCCCTGAACGCCAACGACGCAGACGCATGGGTCGCATGCTTCGCGCCCGGCGCCGTCCAGATGCCGCCCAACGACCCCGCCAACGTCGGCACCGCGAAGATCCACGCCTGGTCCGCGGGCATGCTTGCCGCCTTCAACGCCGAGTTCGCCCTCGACGTCGAAGAGACCCAGTTGGCCGGCGACAACTGGGCGTTCGAGCGCGGCGCATACGACATCACCCTCACCCCGAAGACCGGCGGGCAACCGATCCGCGATACCGGCAAGTACATCACGATCTACAGCCGCGCAAACGACGGCCGATACCTCATGGCCCGGGACATCTGGAACAGCAACAACCAGCCGAACCCTCACAGTTGATCACCCTCACGCGCACGCCGGCACGCCGAACACGGGCGCGCCGGCGTCGCCACGACAGCAGCCGTTCTGAGCCGCTCCGCGACCGGCCCGCGACCGACACCACCCGAAAATTGCCCACACACGCCCTTGTCTTTCATCGGTCGCCAATCTCGAGAGCGCCGCGTCGTCGCCCGTCGGGCCGCGGCCACGGATCGGCCCGGAGTTGCCTGTCATCGACTTGATGACGTGAGAGGGTGCGCCGGAGCCGGACTCGCCTGGGCTTGGTCGGCGGCCGAGTGGACAGTCGTGGTGTTGCGATACGGCAGACCCGATCGCGCAACGAGCACGGAGGTCGCAGGGCTTATCCGCAGTGCACCTCGGCGAGGCCGACTACGGTGCCCGAGGCGTATGTTGTCCCTGCGGCGGCGCAGGCGGTGGGTGCGGTGCAGGACGCGCCGAACGTGATCGGTAGTTCGTTCCGGCAGTCTGGATCGTCCTGCCGCTGCGGTTTTACTGCTCGGCCTTCCAGCGGCGCTGCTGCTTGCACTGTGGGCGACGTCTTCAGATGGGGGTGGTGTATGCGCCGGTGATGCCACCGTCGACCATGAACGCGGTGGCCGTGACGTAGCTCGATTCATCGCTGGCGAGAAAGAGCGCAGCGTTAGCGATCTCATCGGCCTGGGCGAACCGTCCAATCGGCACGTGCACCAGGCGCCGGTCGGCCTGCTCGGGATCGTTGGCGTACAGCTCTTGCAGCAGCGGCGTGTCAACCGGACCTGGGCACAGGGCGTTGACCCTCACGCCACGGCGCGCGAACTCGATTCCCAGCTCTCGTGAGAGCGCCAGCACTCCTCCCTTCGACGCCGTGTAGGAGATCTGGGAGGTGGCGGCGCCGAGCACGGCTACGAACGAGGCGGTATTGATGACCGAGCCACCGCCCGCGTCGAGGAGGTGGGGGATCCCGTGCTTGCAGCACAAGAAGACGCTCCGCAGGTTCACGGCCTGCACCCGCTCCCATGCTTCGAGCGTGGTGTCAAGCACGGATGCATCGTCGCTCGGAGAGATGCCGGCGTTGTTGAACAGCACGTCGACCCGTCCGAGCTCGTCGCGCGCGCGTGCGTACACGGAGCGGACGGCGTCCTCGTCGACGAGGTCGGCCTGCAAAGGGAGCTCGCCCGTCGAGTGCTCGACGAGGTCGACGCCGACCACCCGGCCCCCTTCGCGCGTGAACACGGCTGCGGTCGCGGCGCCAATCCCACCCGCAACGCCGGTGATCACGCAAACCTTGCCATCGAGCCGACCCGCGGAACTCATGACGTTGCGTAGTAGATCGATTTGACCTCGGTGTACGCGTCGAGCGCGTGCGGGCCGAGCTCGCGGCCGTAGCCCGATTGCTTGAATCCCCCGAACGGGGTCGCTACGCGCACCGAGGTGTTGGAGTTGATCGACAGGACGCCAGCGTTGATCGCGCGCGCGACGCGCAGGGCACGCGCGCCGTCGCGGGTCCAGATCGACCCCGACAGCCCGTAGATCGTGTCGTTCGCGAGGCGCACCGCTTCGTCCTCATCTGCGAACGGGATCACAGTCGCCACCGGCCCGAAGATCTCCTCGCGCGCCGCTCGCGCTCCCGGATCGACGGGACACAGCACCGTGGGCGCGAACCAGAAACCCGGACCGTCTGGCGCGCTGCCGCGGATCGCCACCGGCGCCTCGCCGTTGACGAACGAGGCCACCTCAGCGCGCCGCGCGGCCGAGATCAGCGGACCCATCTGCGTCGCCTCGTCCAGCGGGTCGCCGACCCTGATCGACTCGACCGCGTCCTCGAGCGCGTCCATGAACCGGTCCAGAACCGATCGCTGGACGAGAATCCGTGAGCGCGCGCAGCAGTCCTGGCCGGCGTTTCCGAACACCGCCGTCGGCGCAGCGGAGGCGGCTGATTCGAGGTCGGCGTCGGCGAACACCAGATTGGGGGACTTGCCGCCGAGCTCCAGCGTGACCCGCTTGATCGTCGCCGCCGCGCCGGCGGCGATCGATCGGCCCACCTCGGTAGAGCCGGTGAAGGCGACCTTCGCCACGTCGGGGTGCTCGACCAACCGCTGACCGCACACACTGCCCGGCCCGACCACGACGTTGACCACGCCCTCCGGGATCCCGGCGTCGAGTGCTATCGAAGCGAACCTCACGGCGGTGAGCGGCGTGAGCTCCGCCGGCTTGAGCACCACGGTGTTCCCGGCCGCCAGCGCCGGCGCGAGCTTCCACGACGCGATCGTAAGCGGGAAGTTCCACGGCACGATCAGCGCGACGACGCCGAGCGGCTCGCGGACCGTGAACGCCTCCCCTCCGGCTACGGGGATCGTG
>DATKFF010000229.1:0-4919 GCA_035511595.1 Solirubrobacteraceae bacterium
ACAACTCGAACATCGAGCCCGTGTCCTCGCCGGCGATCCGCTGCCAGTCGACGACGCCGAGGGGCCGGCGGCGCAGCCGCCACTGCAGGCACTCGGCTGACCCCAGCCGACGCAGCAGCTCGGCCAGGTGGGAGACGGCGAACTGGTCGTCTGCGCATACCGCGAACGCGTCCGCCACCAGGTAACCGGCCGACATCAGCGTCGGCAGCGTGCCGAAACGACGCTCCAGGGTGGGCACGCCGCGGCGCTCCGGCGAGCCGTCGAGCACGTCGTCGACGACCAAGGTCATGTTGTGCAGCAGCTCGATCGAGAACGCCAGCTCGACGGTTCTCTCGTCGACCGGCTCGCCGACGGCGCGCCGGCAGGCGAACACGGTCAGCGGGCGGAAATGCTTGGGGCGCCCGGCGAGCGCCCAGCGCAGCGGCTCGCGCAGCTCCGGGTCGACGCTCTCGAGCCAGCGGTCGAGCCGCTCGCGCAGCAGCGCGATCTCACGCCCGGCGCCGAGCGTCGACACGACGTCGTCGCCGGCGGCGATCACGCCTTCACCCGGTGGCGACGGCGCGGAGCACCAGCGGTCACGGCAGTGGCGGTCCGCTCGCCGAGCTCGAGGCGGGCGCGCCGGGCCTCTCGCGAGGCGATCTCTGCGACGTCGTCCAACAGCGTCAGCAACTCGTCGCGGAACACGGCCGATGCCCTGGCTGCATCGGCGTCGCCCGCGACCGTCGATCGAGCGCCGCACGCGACCAGCGAAGGCGTGCGGCGCACCGCCAGGCCGGCCACCTCGACGGAGGCGCGTACCGAACCCGCGGCTCCCACGAGCGCGGAGGTGACAAGCGTGTGCAGGGCGCCCACGACGCGGCAAGCCTATCCGGGGAAGGCCCTTGGATTGCGCCTGGACGGGCGCTCCGGGCGCCGCCCCCGATCCGCTTTCAAGTTGGCCAGCCAGCCAGTAGCATCGCGCCGGACGCCGCAGGACGGCTGACGGTGGCGCCGCGGAACAACCGAGCGGATGGAGGGCAACGTGACTTCGACCAGCAGCGACCTCAACGACGTCGACCTGGAGAACGTCCTCGTAGGTGAGCGGGAGCTGTGGCTCGATGGGCCCCCGCACGACCTGTTCCGGCGGCTGCGGTCCGAGTGCCCGGTGCACTGGACCGCGCGCGTCAGCGAGTACCCGAACGAGGCCGGCTTCTGGTCGGTCACGCGGGCCGACGACATCCACGCGGTGAGCCGTGACTTCAAGACCTACTCCTCCGAGCTCGGCGGGATCACCGCCGTCACCGAGGGGTTCCCGTTGGAGCTGCTGCAGGCGATGTTCATCGGCATGGACCCGCCTAAGCACGACCGGCTGAAGAACCTCTTCCAGACCGGGTTCACCCCCCGGCGGATCGCCGCGCACGAGCCCGCGATTCGCCAGATCGTCAACGAGGTGCTCGACCAGCTCGACGGCCGCGAGACCTGTGATCTGGTCAGCGACGTCGCCCAGCCGGTCGTCTCACGCGTGATCGGGAGCTTCATGGGGATCCCCCCGGAGGACGACGCGGCCTGGGCGTCGCTGATGAACTCGGCGCTCGGCGCCGGCGACCCGGACCTCAACCCCGGCGGTGTCGACAGCGTCGCCGAGAACGACATCCCCGAGGTGTTCGAGCGCTGCCGGAAGCTGATCGCCGCCCGGCGTGAGAACCCAACCGACGATCTCACGTCGGTCCTGGTGCACGCCGAGGTCGACGGCGAGCGGCTCGAGGAGCACGAGATCGTCATGAACTTCTTCTTGCTGGTCGCCGCCGGCAACGACAGCACCAAGGCGACCTATTGCAGCGGCATGCGCGCGCTGATCGAGAACCCCGACCAGCGCCGGCTGGTGGTGCAGGACCCGTCGCTGGTTCCCGGCGCGGTCGAGGAGTCACTTCGGATGTTCCCCGCGTTCGCGCACTTCCGCCGGACCACGACCTGCGACACCGAGCTCGCGGGGCAGAAGATCGGCAAGGGCGAGAAGGTCGTGCTCTGGTACGTGTCCTCCAACCGCGAGGACTCCCGCTACGAGGATCCCGACCGCTTCGACGTGACCCGCACCACGGAGCACCAGGCGTTCGGCGCCGGCGGCAGGCACTTCTGCCTGGGGACGGCGCTGGCCCGGCTCGAGCTGAGCGTACTCTTTGAAGAGACGCTGGCGCGCTACCCCGAGATGGAGCTCGCAGGCGATCCGGTGTACGCCGAGTCGGCGTTCATCAACCAGTTGAAGACGCTGCCGGTGACGCTGGCGCCGTAGCGCTGCCGCAATCAGTTGCGCTGACGCAACAATTGGCAGGGCGCACGATCTCCTGTAGAATCGTTGGCTCTGTCAAAGGATGCCACTCAGCCAACCGACGAACAAGCCGAGGCGGTCGTAGGCACTCCCGAGCGGGACGCCCATCGGCTGCGCAACGGCGCCATCTGGACGCTTGCGCTGGCCGTACTGCTGCTCGGGATCGGGCTCGCGGTCCCGAGCCTCCGCGGAGTTCTGAAGACGGCCTCGGAGGGCACCCCGGGGTGGCTCGCGCTCGGCGTCGTGCTCGAGATCTTCTCCTGCCTCGGGTACGTCCTGGTCGTGCGCCACGTCCTCTACCGCGGCCCGCCGCGAGAGCTGCGGTGGCTCGCGTGGTCGGAGCAGGCGTTCGGCGCCATCGTGCCGATCGGCGGCGCGGGCGGGCTAGCCGTCGGCGCGTGGGCGATGCGCGCCTGGGGAGTGCCCTGGGCACGGGTCGCCAACCGCTCCGCGGTGATCTTCCTGTTGACCAGCGCCGTCAACGCAGCGGTGCTCGCGATCGCGGGGTTCGCGGTATGGCTCGGGCTGGGAACGCCCTCCAGCGTTCCATACGGTCTGCTTCCAGGGGCGATCGCGCTCCTCGGCCTCGTGCTGTTCCTGCTGACCCCGCTGATCAAGGCACCCGCGAACCCGCGGGGACTCGGGGGTAGGACGCACCAGACGCTGCACGGACTCGGCGTCTGGGTGCGTGACACCGAGGCCTCGGCCTTCCGGCGCGATTGGCGGCTGATCGGCGCGCCGGCGTTCCTGCTGTGCGATATCGCGGTGCTGTGGGCGTGCCTGAAGGCCGTCGGGCTGTCGCCGCCGATCTTCGGGATGATCGTCGCCTACCAGATCGGGTACCTGGCGGATCTGATCCCGATTCCCGGCGGCATCGGCGTGCTGGAGGGTGGCCTGCTCGGAACGCTCGTGCTCTTCCACCTGCCCGCTACGCAGACCGCCGCCGCCGTGATCCTCTACCACGCGATCTCGCTGTGGGTCCCGTCCCTCGGCGGCACGGTCAGCTTCGCCCGGCTGCGGCGCGCGATCGCAGCTCGCGGGCCGATCATGCGGGCGGTGCCGCAGCCGGACGCGGCCTCGCGGCCTGGCAGCGGCGAAGCCGCCAGCAGCGAAGCGGCCTAGCGGCGGTCCGTGGAATCAGCGCGGGCCGAGCTCGACGCCGAACGTCTGGCGTAGCCCGCGGTAGCCGTCGTCGGTGACGAGCACTGCGCGGCCGTTGGGCGACCGCTTGACCCACCCGAGCTCAAACATCCGCTCGGCGACCGCGGCACCGAGCGCTCCGGCGAGGTGATGGCGCTGCTCGCTCCAGTCGACGCAGTGGCGGACCAGCGGCCGGCGCCGCTCCCGTAGCGACGGCAGGTCGATCCCGAAGCCGGTGAGCTCGTCGGCGCCGCGCGGTGTGAGCATGTGGCCGGGCCCGGCGGCCAGCAGCTCGCGCTTCAGCATCGCGTCCATCAGCGAGGTCCCGAGGGATCCCGCCAGGTGGTCGTAGCAGGTGCGCGCGAAGCGGACCGCCTGTGGCTTGGTGCCCTTGTGCAGCGGGTGGACGCTCGACGGCGGCGAGAGCCGCGCCAGCGCCTCGATCAGCTCCGCAACGGCGGGACCGGCGACGCGGAAGTAGCGGTGGCGGCCATCGCGCTCCACCTCGAGCATGCCGCCCGCCACGAGCTTGCCGAGGTGCGCGCTGGCGGTCGAGGCGCTGACACCCGCCTCGTCTGCGAGGGCGGTGGCCGGCAGCGTGCGCCCATCTCCGAGCGCCAGCAGGATCCGTGCCCGGGCGGGGTCCGCCACCAGGGCGCCGATCTTGGCGATGTCCGCGTCACCTTCCACAACGAAGATCCTAGGACGCGGACATTTCGATCTGGCTCGAAGCGTTGCCTCGCCGATTTCGCTTCGGCGTGCGTCATCATGAAAGTAGATGAGTTTTGGCAACGGGAGAGGGATAGGTGCTCAGCACGGGATGACGGGCTCCGGGGTCGGTCGGTCGCTGCGCGGGCAGGGCAAGAAGCCGCCTGAGCTGATGGATCCCTCGCGCCAGCGTGACCTGCCGCGGATCCTCGCGCTGTTCAGGCCCTACCGGGCGCGGCTTGCCGGCGTGCTGACGCTGATCGTCGTCTCCGCCGGGGTCGGCATCCTCAACCCGTTCCTGGTCCGCGACGCGATCGACCAGGGGCTGTTGGGACACGACGCCACGCTACTGACCCTCTACGTGCTGGCGATGCTCGCCATCGCGCTGTTCTCGAACGCCACCAGCGTCTGGCAGACCTACATCTCAAACGTCGTTGGCCAGCGCGTGATGCACGACCTCCGCGCCGCCGTCTACCACCACCTCCAGCGCATGTCGCTGGCGTTCTTCACGCGCACCCGCACCGGCGAGGTGCAGTCACGGATCGCCAACGACATCGGCGGGCTCGACAGCGTTGTCACGACGACCGCGACGACCATCGCGCAGAACGCGACGACCGTGATCGCGGCGCTCGTGGCGATGTGCCTGCTCGACTGGCGGCTGGCCATCTTCTCGCTCATCTTCGTCCCGCCGTCGGTGTATCTGACGCGCCGCGTCGGCAGGGTCCGCCGCCAGATCACCACGGAGCAGCAGCGGCGGCTCGCCGAC
>DATKFF010000230.1:0-2239 GCA_035511595.1 Solirubrobacteraceae bacterium
CGACCACGAGAGTTCGACCCGAGACAGCGACCGACTCGCCGAATTCTTCGCCGCTCGCTCCTCGCGTAGCCGAAAGCTCGCTCCGCTGGACGAAGGGGTCGATTCGAAGCGGGTACCGCGCGCCGCGGTCATCGACGCGAATCAGCAGCCGATCGCCGACGAGTTGCAGCCAGGAGTGCAACAGGTGTCCGTCCGCATCGGTGGCGATGAGGCCGCCGTAGCGAAGCGACGATCCCTCGCCGGTGAGGAGCAGCGCGCCGCGACGAAGGCGCGCGGAGGTTCCACCAGTCAGCGTCAGCGCGAACGTCAATGACTCCCGCCCGACGCTCGGAGGCGCGGCGACGTCGAAGCCCTGCTCGAGTCCCTGCGGACCGTTCTCGAACCACTCCGTGAACCTGCGAAAGCGGTACTTGACGCTGTTGTTGTGCACGCTCATCCGCGCGGGCCCGGCTGCCCCCAGGGCCGCCCCGCGGCCGTACGCCACCCCCCGCAAACCGACACGCGCCCGCCCCGCGGCAATCTCGACGCCGCGACCCGAGAACCGTAGACGCAGGCGCTGTGCCGGGTTGATCGCCCGCAACCCGGACACCAGGTAGTCGCGGCTGTAGCCACCCAGAGCCGCCGACACCGCACCCTCGGCGGCGAGCGGCATGCCCTCGACGATCCGAGGAGCTGACGCGTCGGTCCGGTGCAGAGTGCCCGCTGTCACCGCACACGCGAGCAGGGCGGCGCCGGCGCCCAGCGCGCTGACTGCGAGGCCGCCAACGCCTCGTGGGCGGGGGCGATCGCTTCGACCAACAAGACGAGGGCGAACGCCTCGGATCCTCTTCAGGATCGCGTGAGGCGGGTCGGCTGCACCCAGAATCCTCGCGAGCGGAACGGGTTGATATCTGCCGGTGCGGCCGGGCGTTGGCGGGGCGAACGTGGTCATCGAAGCTCGCCTGCACCTATACCCCGAGACCGCGGAGGGGATATCGGCCATCTCGGAAATCGTCTCGGATTCGGTCGCATCGGGGCGGCTCGCCGCGGCACCGATAGCAGTCCCGCGCGTCCAGCGGCCCCGTAGATCGGAGGCGGGTGGCGCGAACGCCCCGAAGTAGTGTTTACTACGTAGGGCATGAGGAGGGGCATGGGGGACGTGCTAGAGGGGCCTATGCGGCCGGGTGCCGATCGATCGTCGGACAGTCGTGCGTGCGGCCGCCACGGAGCGGGCGCCCGCTTGCTCGTGGCATCTGCGCTCCGCCGTCGCGCACGGATCGGAGCCACCACCACGCTTGCGGTGATCGCTGCCTTACTCCTGACGGCCTCGGTGGCCTCCGCCTTCAACGCGCAGGGGAGCGTGGAACAGGTGTACGTGACGGGCTTGGAACCGAGTGCCCAGATGTCGTTGCTGCAGTCGAACGGCACAACCGTCTCCACCCAGACCGCGGATTCGCTCGGAGGGTTGCTGTTCCGGCACGTTGCGGCGGGGCAGGAATATCGCGTCAAGCTGAGCTCGACGGGCGAAGAATCAGGCCCGCTCACGGTCCACACGCAGGCCGCGCGAGCCTGGGACACCAGTATCTACAAACAGTCGATCCCGACCAGCGGATACGGATACCTGACCACGCGCGACGGGACGCAGCTGGCGGTTGACGTCCATCTGCCGGGCGCTCCGCCAGGCCTGTCGGCGTTCGCACCGGCGAGCAAAAAAGTCGCGTATCCGACGCTGATCGAATACGCGGGCTACGGCTACGCGAACCCGGCTGGTCCGGAAAGCGGCCTGGCCACGCTGGCCAACCTGATGGGGTTCGCGGTCGTGGACGTAAACATGCGCGGGACCGGCTGCTCAGGCGGTGCCTTCGACTATTTCGAACCGCTCGAGAATCTCGATGCCTACGACGTAATCGAGACGGTCGCGGCCCAGCCGTGGGTGCTCCACCACAAGGTCGGAATGTTCGGTATCTCCTACGGCGGGATCAGCCAGCTATTCGCAGCACAGCTGCGCCCCCCGGCGCTCGAGGCGATCGCGCCGCTGTCGGTGGTCGACGCAACGGCGACGACGCTCTATCCGGGCGGCGTCCTCAACACCGGGTTCGCCGTCCGCTGGGCCGAAGAACGCCAATTCGACGCCCTCCCGGCCGGCCCTGCCGAAGGCGAGCATTGGGCCTACGAACAGATCCAAAACGGCGACCAGGCCTGCGCGGCAAACCAGGACCTCCACGGAGAGGCCACGAACCTGCTGACGGAAATCAAAGAA
>DATKFF010000231.1:0-2086 GCA_035511595.1 Solirubrobacteraceae bacterium
ATCGATCGTGTGCGTGGGGACGCGCGCCGCCCGCCAGCCGTTCCGCGGCGCGTCCGGGTACATCGCCTCGAAGGCCGCCGTGATCTCGTTCGCCGAGGCGGTCGCGGTGGAGTACCGAGACGATGGGATCCGCTGCAACACGATCCTGCCGAGCGTGATCGACACGCCCGCCAACCGCGCCGCGCTGCCGAACGCCGACCACGATCGCTGGGTCAAGCCGGAGCAGATTGCGGGCGTGGTCTCGTTCCTGCTGTCGAGCGATTCAGAGGCGGTCAGCGGGGCTTCGATCCCCGTGTACGGGCGCACATAGGGGCGGTGGACCCGTCGGGGCCCGGCCTCGAGTCGGGTCGCGAGTCCACATCATTAGCATCGTTGCCATGGAGCGGAAGTGGTGGACCCTGCTCGTCGTCTGCGTCGGCACGTTCATGCTGCTGCTCGACATCACGATCGTCAACGTCGCGCTGCCGACGATCTCCAGGAGCCTGCACGCCAGCTTCTCGGACATCCAGTGGGTAATCGACGCCTACGCGCTGACGCTGGCGTCGGTGCTCCTGACCGCCGGCGTCCTGGCCGACCTGCTCGGACGGCGGCTCGTGTACTCGATCGGGCTCGTCTTGTTCGCACTCACGTCGCTGCTGTGCGCGCTGTCCCCCGACGCGCTGTTCCTGATCATCGCCCGCGCGGCGCAGGGAATCGGCGGCGCGATCATGTTCGCGACCGGGCTCTCGCTGCTTGCGCAGGAGTTCCAGGGACGCGAGCGCGGCACCGCGTTCGGAGTCTGGGGAGCGACGATCGCGACGTCCGCGGCCATCGGGCCGCTGCTCGGCGGGGCGCTGACGGAGGGGCTCGGTTGGGCGTCGATCTTCTACATCAACGTCCCGATCGGGATTGTGGCGGCGGCGCTGACGATGACCAAGGTCGCCGAGTCTCGCAACCCCGAGGGCAAGCGGATTGACTGGATCGGAACGGTGACCTTCACCGCCTCCCTGTTCCTGCTCGTATTCGCGATCATCCGTGGCAACGCCCTCGGGTGGACGAGCGGGACGATCCTGGGGCTGTTCGCGGCCTCGGCGGTCCTGATGATCCTGTTCGTGGTCGCCGAACTCCGTCAGGAATACGCGATGTTCGACCTCACCCTATTCCGCAAGCCGACCTTCACGGGCGCGTGCCTGGCGGCGTTCTCGGTTTCCTCGTCGATGTTCGCGATGTTCCTGTACCTGACGCTCTACATCCAGACGCTGTTGGGTTTCTCGCCGCTGCAAACCGGCCTTCGCTTCCTCCCCTTCACGGTCGTCTCGTTCTTTGCGGCGATCGCGTCCGGCAACCTGTCAGCGCGGATCCCGGTGCGGCTCCTCCTTAGCGGGGGGCTCGTGCTCGTCGGGGTGGGACTGTTCCTGATGCGTGGGCTGACGTCCACCTCGCACTGGACCGCGCTGCTACCCGGCTTCATCCTCGCGGGTGCGGGGGTCGGGGTCATCAACCCGGCCCTGGCGTCCACGGCGATCGGTGTGGTCCCGCCCCAGCGCAGCGGGATGGCCAGCGGGATCAACAACACCTTCCGCCAGGTCGGAATCGCCACGGGGATCGCGGCGCTCGGCGCGCTGTTCGAGAGCACGATCACGCACCAGCTGACGCCGCGGCTGGTCGCGACCCCGGCCGCCGGCCACGCTGCCTCGATCGCGCACGCCGTGGCCGCCGGCGGCACGCAGCAGGTCCTGCACTCGGTGCCGCCCTCGGCACGGGCGCAGGCAAACGCCGCGATCCACGTCGCCTTCACCGGCGCGATGAACGACATCCTGCTGGTGGCAGGGATCGTCGCGCTGGCGGGGGCGGTGCTGGCACTCGCTCTCGTCCGCGCCCGCGACTTCGTGATCCCCGGCGCGCGCGAGCCCGAGCCGGTGGCGGCCGCCGCCTAGTCCTCGAACCGCCCCGCGTAGAGCGCGAACAGCGCACCCTGCGGGTCCTGCGCGACCGCGATCTGCCCGTCCGGGCCGATGTCCATCGGTTCAGCGATCGTGGAGCCACCGAGCTCGCCGACCGTGACGAGGCCTTCCTCCACGTCGTGGATCCCGAAGTAGACGAGCCA
>DATKFF010000232.1:0-3844 GCA_035511595.1 Solirubrobacteraceae bacterium
TCCAGAGGCCGATGCCCTAGCGCGAGCGCTACCGCACGTGGAGGCGACACTATCGGGAGCACCGCCGCCCCGTCGCCCACCGCCGCATCCACCTCCGGGGCCGCGGCGTCGACCTCGCGGACGACATCCGTAACAGCATCCGCTAAACGGTGACGGAGGACGCCGGGCCTGCGGGTCTGACCGCTACGTTCATCGAACCCGCGCTCGTAGTCGCCTCCGCGCCACGTCCCCGGCGAACGCCCCCAGCCCAGCCACCGCAGTCGACAGGCGTAGCCGCCTCCGGCCGTGCGGGCGCGTCCGAGTAGCCGACAGCTCCGCGAGGCCGTCGATCACCGCCGCGGCCAGCACGGCGGCCGCGATCCGATTCGCCAGGCGCTCGGCGCGACCGACCAGCGGCTCGAGCTCAGCCGTGCGCAGGTGCACCTCGAAACCGCCGCTTGCCGCCAGCTCGAGAATGCGAAGGAGCTGCCCGGGAAAGTCCACGGCAAGCTCGGCCAGATCCACACCTGCCTGTCCGGCGCGTCTGGCCAGAGCGGCGGGAGAGAGCTCGGCGACCAGGTGACGGTAGACGTAGGGACGCAGTTCCTCCACCAGCCGGAAGTCGGGGTCTAGCTGCTCTGCCATCCCCTCGTCCATGACGAACGCCTTCAACAGCAGCGCGAGGTCGCGTGGAGGCCGGAGGTGGTGCCGGCGGACGATTTCCAGGATCTCGCCGCTCACGACGCCGAAATCGAGACTGCCCAGACCGCGGTCGGAGTAGCGGGCGAGCAGCTCCGCGAGGTCGTCGCGCAACCGCTCGCGGTCAACCGATGCGGTCGCCGCGCCGAGTCCGAGCAGCGAGGCTGCGAGCCTGTCGGCGTCGCCCCGTACAAGCGCGACCATCAGCTTCCCCAGCTGGTCGCGCAGCTCCGCATTAAGCGTCCCGACCATCCCGAAGTCGATCAGTCCGATTCGGCCGCCGGCTTGGATGAAGAAGTTCCCGGGGTGAGGATCGGCATGAAAGAAGCGATCCTGGAACACCATTTTCGCGATCACGTCCGTAGCACGCTTCGCGAGGTCGCACCGGTCAATGCTCGCCTCGTCGAGCGCGTCCAGGTCTGTGATCTTGCTTCCCCGGATCCGTTCGAGCGTGATCACCCGCGAGGTCGTTCGCTCCCAGAACACCCTGGGGATCTGGACATCCGCGTCGTCCGCGAAGTTGGCAGCGAACTGTTCGGCGTTCCGGCCCTCGCGCAGGTAATCGAGCTCGGCTCGCGTTGTCTGCGCGAACTCCTCGGCGATCCCGACCAGGTCATATTCCGCCATCCGCTCCGACCGACGGCTCGCATGCGCGGCGCAGTTCGCCAGGATCTCGAGGTCGAGCTCGACCTCCTCCATCGCTCCGGGCCGGCGAATCTTCACGACGACCTCGGTTCCGTCCGGCATCGTCGCCGCGTGAGCCTGCCCGATCGATGCGGCCGCCAGCGGCTCTGGGTCGAACGCTGCAAACACGGTCTCCGGCTCGCCGAGCTCGGTTCGGACGACCTCCCGGACGACCTCTGAGGGAAGATGCGGCGCGTCGTCCTGCAGCTTCGCGAGCTCGAGCCGGAATTCCGGCCCGAGTAGGTCAGCGCGGGTCGAAAGCAGCTGACCCAGCTTGATGAACGTCGGCCCGAGCTCCTCCAGCGCAAGCCGCAGCCGCTCCGGACCCGTTACCTGAGAGTCCGCTTCGCGGTGCGGCTCGAGGGCGGCCAGGTGCTCGAGCCCACTTGCCTCCAGCAAATAGCCCCAGCCGCGACGTACCAGGACGCCCGCGATCTGCCGTCGGCGATGGTTCAGTGCCTTTCGCCCCAGGGGCGCCTGCCCGACTTCGTCGTTGTCGTTCCCGCCGTGTGTGAGTTTGGTCGGCACGCGCGCCAGCTCTCAGCCGAGAGCGTCATGCATGACGGCGTGACTTGGCATCACCGGGATCTGGTGATTTCGCGGCCCTCCGGGTTTAGGGCGTCCAGTTCTCAGCGAGCGGGGTGAGCAGGAGCTCGTGTGTCGCGGAGCGAGCATCCTGGTTAGCGAGGAACAGGACGGCATCCGCGATCCTGCGCGGGTCGGCCAGCGCTTCCGGCGAGACACCGGCGCGTGTCGACCCGTCGAGCGGCTGGATGCCAGCGTCGACGATTAGCAGCGCGACCTGGATGCCCTGGGGGCGCAGCTCGAGCGCGGCCGCATTGGTGATCGCTCGCACGGCGAACGATCCTGCCGCCCATAGGCCGCGGCCCGGCATCGCGCGGCGTGCCGAGCCGCCGGTGACCTGCACCAGGGTCGCTGCCCGGCCCTGCGCGACCGCGAAGCGTCCGCTGGCGGACAGAAACGAGAACGCCGCGCGGGCCGGCGCCGCCGCCCACGAGTCAAAGCCGCCGAGGTCGGCCTCGGCAATCGGGCCGCCGCCGAAGGGCCCCGTGCGCTCGCCGCCGTACGCGGCGGCCGCGTTCAGCACGAGCTCGACTCCACCATGAGCAGCAGCCGCCTGCTCCAGCACGCCATACACGCTCGCGGGGTCCGTCACGTCGGCCTTCAGCGCGAGCGCGCCGGACGCGCTGACGCCATCCAGGGTGCTCCGCGACCGCGCGACCCCCGTCACCGCCCAGCCGTCGCTCACCAGCAGCTCGATGACCGCGCGACCCAAATTGCGCGCTCCAAACACAACCGCACTTCGCTTCCTATCTTCCGTCTCGTTCATCGAATCGCTCGATTCGGTCAGGATGTTGGTTCAACGGGATCGTCGCCACCGGGTCGGTGGTCTGTCATCGCTGGATCCTGGTGATTCAGCGGTTGTCGGCGGGCCATCACGACTCAGCCCGTCGCGACCGGCACCGCCGCCTCGGCGCGCGAGGCCTCCGAGTACTCGCGGCTGTCACGCGAGGAGATCAGGATCGCGGCGAGGATGGCGCCCGCGATTGCGAAGCCCGCTGCGACGAGGAACGCCCGGTCGAAGCCCTTGGTCAGCGCGACGGTGGCGCTGTGGACGCCGGAGTGCAACACGCTCTGGGTCCGACTATTGGCGATCGTCGCGACGATCGCCAGGCCGAGCGCCCCGCCGACCTGCTCGGATGTGTTGATCAGCCCGGAGGCTAGGCCGGCCTCCCGGGGTTTCGTCCCCGTCACCGCGGCGACTGTCACCGGGACAAACGCGAAGCCGAGCCCGACCGCGGCGAGCAGCGACGGGCCGAGCACGTCGGCCGCGTACGAACCGCCCGGCGCGGGCAGTCGCGAAAACCAGATCAAAGCGCCGGCGATCAGAAGCAGGCCGGCGACCAGCACCGGCTTGAAGCCGATCCGGGTCACCAAGGCAGACGCGGCTACGGAGGACAAGATGATCCCGCCCGCGAGCGGAACGTACGAGACTCCGGTCTTGATCGGCGAGTAGTGGAGCACGTTCTGGAGGTAAAGCGACAGGAAGAAGAACATCGATAACAGAGACATGCCGACCAGCAGCCCGACGACGTTCGCGCCGCGCAGGGTCCTCAGGCGGAAAATTGAGAACGGCATCAATGGATGCCGCTCGCGCAGCTCGATGATCACGAACGCCACGAGCAGCGCAAGCGCGCCGCCGATCTTCGACAGCGTCGCCGCGGAGCCCCATCCTTTGTTGACGGCATCGACGATTGCGTAGACCAGCAACGACAGGCCGGCGGTGACAGTGATGGCGCCGGGGAAGTCGAACGTGCTCGCGCCATCCTCGGCCCGGCTCTCGTGCAGGAGGCGCGGCGCGAGCGCCGCCAACGCGAGGCCGATCGGTACGTTGACGAACAGGACCCAGCGCCATCCGAGCCCGCTGGTCAGGATCCCGCCGAGGAGCACGCCGGCGGCG
>DATKFF010000233.1:0-3146 GCA_035511595.1 Solirubrobacteraceae bacterium
GCCCGCCGGGTGCACATGACCGCGATTCCGCAGATGGTGGCGCTGTTCAACGGCGTCGGCGGCGGCGCGGTCGCGATCATCGCGTGGGTCGAGTACCGCCACCGCTTCGGCGGCACCTTCGCGCTCAGGGTCGAGATCCCGTCGCTGTTCGCGGCGATCGTCGGGTCGATCTCGTTCTGGGGCTCGAACATCGCGTTCGGCAAGCTCCAGGCGATCATCCCCAGCCGCCCGATCAAGCTTCCCGGTCAGGCGATCATCAACGCCGCGCTGTTCCTGATCACCGTTGCCAGCGCGATCATCCTGGCCGCCGGGACGCACTCGCAGGCGCTGTTCATCCTCGGGATCCTGGCCGCGGCCGCGCTACTCGGGAACATGGTCGTGCTGCCGATCGGCGGCGCCGACATGCCGGTCGTGATCTCGCTGCTGAATGCGTTCACGGGCCTGTCCGCGGCCGCCACCGGTGTCGCGCTCAACAACACCGCGCTGATCGTCGCCGGGATGATCGTCGGCGCCTCCGGCACGATCCTCACCAACCTGATGGCCAAGGCGATGAACCGCTCGGTCCCGGCGATCGTCGCCGGCGGGTTCGGGGGCGAGGTCGCGGCGCCGGTAAGGGAGGGCGAGACCGGAGGCACGGTGCGCTCGACGACCGCCGACGACGTGGCGATCCAGCTCTCCTACGCGCGCCAGGTGGTGATCGCCCCGGGCTACGGGATGGCCGTCGCGCAGGCGCAGTACGCGGTCCGCGACCTCGAGAAGGCGCTCGAGGCCAAGGGCGTCCGGGTGCTGTTCGCGATCCACCCGGTCGCCGGCCGGATGCCCGGGCACATGAACGTGCTGCTGGCCGAGTCGCAGGTTCCCTACGACCTGCTGAAGGAGATGGACGAGGTCAACCCCGAGTTCCAGCGCACAGACGTGACGCTGGTGATCGGCGCCAACGACGTCACCAACCCGGCCGCCAAGAACGAGCCGGGCTCGCCGATCTACGGGATGCCGATTCTGGAGGTCAGCAACTCCAAGTCGGTGATCGTGCTCAAGCGCTCGATGGCGTCGGGCTTTGCGGGGATCGACAACCCGCTGTTCTACGAGCCGGAGACGAGCATGCTGTTCGGCGACGCCAAGCAGTCGGTCGCCGACATAACCGCCGCGATCCAGGCGCTCTAGAGGTTAGAGTCGCGCCACACCAACGAGGAGGCGAGTAGGAACCATGGACCCCAATCGGTTGACGGCGATCCCGATCTTCTCCGATCTCGGTCCCGATGAGGCGAAGCGTCTGGCCGCGTTCGCGACCGAGACGAGCATCGCTGAGGGTCAGATCCTGATGAAGGAGGGCGACTACTCGACCGAGTTGATCGCGATCGAGGAGGGGACCGCAGACGTGCTCCGGGACGGTCAGAGGATCGCCTCGCTCGGATCCGGCGACCTGATCGGGGAGATGGGGCTGCTCGAGCGCCGGCCGCGCAACGCCGACGTGATCGCCACCTCGCCGATGCGGGTGATCAAGCTGACCCACTGGGAGATCCGCAGGATGTCCCAGCAGACCGTCGAGCGGATCACCGAGCTGATCCACGAGCGGCAGAAGGCCGGCGTCGCCGATCCGGGCGACCCGACCGTCAACGGCCAGCCGCAGTAGCGCAGTTTCCGCGGTTACCGGCCCCCGGGCTAAAGCGGTTGCGCGCGGCGTCCGATGTTTCTGGTACGTTACCGCCCGCCGAACCCCCGGAATGCCGCCCCGGGGGACGGGGAACCCAAGTAATTGGGGCGAGTCTCGCGGTGATCCGTGAGAAGCGCTTTTAACCAGGCGCTAGCCCGTCAGCTAACCCCGCAGGCAACAGGCGCTCTTGCAATACCGCGTCCGCGGGTCCGTCCCCTTGCAGTTTTTCCGAAGCTTTTCAAAGCCAAGGTTGTGCAAACCCGAGATGCCCCAGGGAGAGCGGGGGCACCAGGCCGAACGTGCCCATGCGATGTACCGCTGGCGCGTGACATTCCTGCTGCTGGTCGCCGCCCTGTTCGGGCCGGCCGCCGCGGCGTCGGCCAGCACCGGCGGAGTCGGGATGGTCTCCCAGCAGAGTTCCAACGGGATCGTCCGGGCGAGCGCCTCCCGGGTATTCACGCGGACGCTGCACCGTGGTGAGCGCGGCGCCGATGTCAAGACTTTGCAGACCTGGCTCACCGACGTCGGCTACGGCGTTCCCGCGACCGGCTACTTCGGGCCGATCACGCTGGGCGCGGTCAAGAGCTTCCAGGCCACCAACAAGCTGCGGCCGGTCAACGGCACCGTCGGCGAGCGGACGGCGCTGTCGCTGCAGAACGCCGTCAAGCAGCTCGCGCGCGCGGGCGGCGTCGTCCAGGCGAGCGGCGGCCAGGCCACCGGCGGCTCCTCCACCTCCAGCGGCATGGTGTTCCCGCTGAAGCCGCTCAGCCGGGTGCTGCCCCCGAGCGACTGGTCGCTGGACCAGGGGATCGACATCGGGACCGTCAACAACGCCTGCGGCTCGAAGGTGACCGAGGTCGCGATGGCCTCTGGCACGATCGTGCAGGAGGGGATCGACGGCTTCGGCCCCTACGCGCCGATCATCAAGGTCGACTCGGGCCCGTACAAGAACCGCTACATCTACTACGGCCACGCCGCCCCGGCGCTCGTGCCGGTGGGCGCGCACGTCACGACCGGTGAGCCGATCGCCGAGGTTGGCTGCGGCGATGTCGGGATCTCCTCGGCCCCGCACATCGAGATCGGGATCAGCGAGCCCGGCGGGCCGCCGTGCTGCCCGAGCTACCAGCAGACCTCGCCGGCCTGGTATGACGTCGTGCTGAGCCTGTACAAGCAGGCCGGAGCCTGAGCAGCGGAGGGGCGGGCTACCCTCCGCTCCATGATCACCCGCGAGCGCGCGATCGACGCCCTCCGTTCGGAGCGTTTCGATCTGGTCGTGATCGGGGGCGGCATCACCGGCGCCGGGGTGGCGCTGGATGCGGCGTCGCGCGGGTACAGCGTCGGACTGGTGGAGAAGGCGGACTTCGCGTCCGGCACAAGCAGCCGCTCCTCGAAGCTCGTCCACGGCGGCCTTCGGTACCTGCAGAGCTTCGATCTCGGGCTGGTCCGGGAGGCGCTGCTCGAGCGGCAGCTGATGGTCAGGCTGGCCCCGCAC
>DATKFF010000234.1:0-3305 GCA_035511595.1 Solirubrobacteraceae bacterium
CGCGCGATGGGCATCGACCCGTGCGTGATCCACCTCAACGAGGGGCACGCCGCACTCGCGCCGCCTTCGCTGGCGGGGCTGCTGCAGCACAACGGCGGGCCGCCCGCTGGGAGTCGTGAGGCGCTCGACCAGGCACGAGCGAGGACCGTGTTCACCACGCACACGCCGGTCCCCGCCGGGAACGACTGCTACCCCGCCGAGCAGGTGGGCGATGCGATCTCGAAGCTCGCAGTCGAGCTATCGCTGTCGCCCGAAGAGCTGATCGCGCTCGGCCGCACGCGCGCCGACGATCCGGGTGAGCCGTTCGGGGTCACCCAGGCCGCGCTCCGGATGAGCCGCGCGGCCAACGGCGTGAGCCGCAGGCACGGCGAGGTCTCACGGGGCATGTGGAGGGCGCTGTGGCCCGATCGACCGGCCGAGGAGATCCCGATCGGGCACGTCACCAACGGCGTTCACGTCCCCACCTGGATCGGCGCTCCGATGCGCGACACGTTCGACCGACACCTCGGACTTGACTGGATGGAGCGCGCCGACGACGCGGAGACGTGGGCGGGAGTGGACGGGATCCCGGACGAGGAGCTGTGGCGGGCCCGGGAGCTCCAGCGCGCCGAGATGGTGGACTTCGTGCGCCGCCGCAGCACCCAGGACCGGCTGCTGCGAGGCGACCTGCGCGGGTACGTCGATGCGGCGGCGCGCGTGTTCGACGACCGCGTGCTGACGATCGGGTTCGCGCGGAGGGTCGCCACCTACAAGCGCCTTGAGCTGCTGACGCGCGACCCCGAGTGGACCCTGTCGCTGCTGGGTGGCGACCGGCCCGTTCAGGTGGTGCTCGCCGGAAAGGCCCATCCGCGCGACGAAGAGGCCAAGCACTCGCTTCAGCGGCTGTTCGGGATGAAGGCGGCGCAGGTCGTCGGCCAGCGGGTCGTGTACCTCGACGACTACGACCTCGCGACCGCCGCCGTGCTCGTCCGTGGGTGCGACGTGTGGCTGAACGTGCCGCGCCCGCCGCTCGAGGCGAGCGGCACCAGCGGGATGAAGTCGGTCTACAACGGCGGTCTGCAGCTGAGCGTGCTCGACGGCTGGTGGGCGGAGGCGTACGAGCCAGGCAACGGCTGGGCGCTTCCGGGCGAGATCATGGACGAGACCGGCGCGCAGGATGAGCGCGACGCCGCCGTACTGCACGGCCTGCTCGACAACGAGGTCGTGCCGTCGTTCTACGAGCGTGACGATCGTGGCCTGCCGACCGCCTGGCTTCGGTTGATGCGGGCCTCGCTGCGGTCGCTGGGGCCCCGGTTCTGCGCGACGCGGATGCTGAACGAGTACCTGACGGGCCCGTACCGCCTACCCGACCGGGCGTAGCCGCACGACCGGCGCCTATAGTTGCCCAGCTGTGACCAGCGGCGCCGACGAACTCGACCAGCTGTCATCCCACGAGCTGCGCACGCGGGCGATGAAGCTCGCCCGGCGGCGGATGGACGTGAAGTTCTTCTGGAACCTGACCGAGATGATTCCCGCCGCCGAGGAGGCGGAGGGTCGTCCCGAGAAGCTCGCCGCAGACGTCGAGGCATCGAGGTTCTGGCTTAAGGACCTGTTGCGCCCGAGCCCTCAGCTGGAGGACGCGCTGCGTCCGGTGTACCTCGACTACCTGCGCGAGCACGGCGGGTAGCGGCCCGCGCGTCGGGACCGACTCAGTCGCTCAGATCCGACAGCGGCCGCGGCGGCGGCCCAACGTACTTGGCCGTCGGCCGGATCAACCGGCCCTCCCGCTTCTGCTCCATGATGTGCGCCGACCAGCCGGCGGTCCGCGCGCACGTGAACATCGGTGTGAACAACTCGGGCGGCACCTCGGCGTAGTCGAGCACGACCGCCGACCAGAACTCCACATTCGTCGCCAGGACGCGGTCGGGCTTGCGGGCGTGGAGCTCGGCCAGCGCCGCCTCCTCGAGGGCTTCGGCGACCTCGACGCGCGGCGCATCGATCTGCTTCGCGGTGCGTCGCAGAACACGCGCCCGCGGGTCCTCGGCGCGGTAGACGCGGTGACCGAACCCCATCAGCCGGTCCCCGCGGTCGAGCAGGTCCTTGACGTAGCGCTCGGCGTCGCCCATCTGCGCGACCTCGTCGAGCATCGTCAGCACCCGTGATGGCGCGCCTCCGTGCAGCGGCCCCGACAGCGCACCAACGGCTCCCGAGAGCGCGGCCGCGACGTCGGCACCGGTCGAGGCGATCACCCGGGCGGTGAACGTCGAGGCGTTCATCCCGTGCTCGGCCGCCGAGATCCAGTACGCGTCGATCGCCTTGACGTGGTCCGGGTTCGCCTCGCCGCGCCAGCGGATCAGGAACCGCTCGGGGATCGAGTGCGCCTTGTCGACCTCGCGCTGGGGGACCGGCGGCCTGCCGATTCCGCGCGCCGACTGGGCGACGAACGACAGCGCCATCACCGACGCCCTGGCCAGGTCGTTCCGCGCCTCCTCGTCGGAGACGTCGATCAGCTGACCGAATCCCCACTGGGGCGCGAGCATCGCGAGCGCAGATTGCACGTCCACGCGCGGATCGCCGGAACGGACGGTCAGCGGGTATGGCTCGGCCGGGGGCATGCCCGGGAGCAGCTCGCCGTCGACCAACAAGCCCCAAACCTGCTCGAACGGAACCCGGCCGACGAGCTCCTCGATGTCGACGCCGCGGTAGCGAAGCGCCCCGCCCTCACGATCGGGCTCGGCGATTTCGGTGGCGAAGGCGACAACGCCCTCGAGGCCTGATTGGACTTCGGAGGTGGCGGTCATTGGGTGAGAGGCTATCGAGGTAGCCTCTCCAAGCTGTGGATGACCTGTTGAGACGCTCGGCGACCGAGCTCGCTTCGATGATCCGGACCGGCGAGCTGAGCGCGCGCGAGCTGGTGGAGGAGTCACTGCGGCGGATCGACGCGCTCGAGCCCCAGGTCAACGCGTTCACGCACGTCGCCCACGACGCCGCGCTCGCCGCGGCCGACGAGATCGGCGCCGCCGATCCTCGGCCGTTCGCCGGGGTCCCGATCGCGGTCAAGGACAACCGTCCGGTCGCCGGGATGCCGATCACGATGTGCAGCGACCTGTTCGGCGACACGATCGCGCACCACGACGCGTTCCTCGTCCGCCGCCTGCGTGAGGCAGGGTTCGTGATCGTCGGGAAGACGACGCTGCCGGAGATGGGAATTCTGCCGACGACTGAGTCGCGCCGGTTCGGTCCCACGCGCAACCCATGGGACCTCGACCGGACGCCCGGCGGGTCGAGCGGCGGCTCGGCGGCGGCGGTCGCGGCGGGGATGGTGC